>NZ_JBSKBR010000010.1:0-266384 GCF_053714315.1 Mesorhizobium sp. PL10
CGATTCCCTCCGAGCTTCCCACTCACAGAATCACAACCAGCCAATTACGCAACAGGCCCCCTGTGGGAGAAGGTGGATCGGCGCGCAGCGCCGAGACGGATGAGGGGTGCGTGACGGATCGCCACCCTTGCCAAGCTGGAACACCCCTCATCCGACCGAGCTTCGCTCGGCCACCTTCTCCCACAGGGGGAGAAGGGGGAGCCTGCACTACCCCCGTTTGATCGTCACATGCGTGGCAAGCTCCGTCGCCACCTGCTCGGTGCACCGATAGCCAAGCTTCAGCATATCCAGGCCGGCAAACAGGTTCTCGCCCGTCCCGAGCAGCACCGGCGAGATCGCCAGGTGCATCTCGTCGATCAGCTTCTCCTGGAGATACTGCCGGATAGTCGACACGCCGCCGCCCACGCGCACATCCTTGCCGTTAGCTGCGGCCTTGGCTTGTTCGAGCGCCGAGTGGATACCGTCGGTGACGAAGTGGAACACCGTTCCGCCTTCCATTTCGATCGGATCGCGCTTGTAATGGGTCAGCACGAAAGTCGGCACATGGTAGGGCGGGTTGTCGCCCCACCAGCCTTTCCAGTTCTCGTCCGGCCACTCGCCGCGGATCGGCCCGAACATGTTGCGGCCGAGGATCCAGGCGCCAACATTGTCGAAGCTGCGGACGGCAAAGTCATCGTCGGTGTCGGTGGTGCCGCCTTCCTTGCCCATCACCATCTTGCGAAAGGTGCGGGTGCCGATCATCCATTTATGCAGATCTTCGCCACCGACGCCGAGCGGATTTTGCAGAGTCTGGTCGGGACCGGCGCCGTAGCCGTCGAGCGACAGGGTGAATGCATTCACACGAAGTTTGGACATGAGAGCCTCCGAGGTAACGGTCGTATTTGCAAGTGGTTGGCTCTTACCTGCACTGGTTGCGATTTGCAAGCGGTTTTTGTGGGGGACTACTCAACTTTAGGTTATGCTAATACTTGACGGCGAAGGCCGCTGCGTTAACTTCCAGCAAAGAGCCGGGGAGCGCACGAGATGAAGGCGTATCGGGTCGAGACGATGGACGGAGACGTCGTCCAGGAGAGTCAGGAAACGCAGGCCAGTACACCGTTTGGAGCAGCCGAAAAGGTGATCGGCCGCAAGGTCACCTTGCGAGGCGACGCCGGTAAATGGATCCGCGTGGTTGACCTGACAGACAGGGTCCCGACGCGGCGTCGCCCCAGCACCTACGAATACAGAGCACTGGCGCGATAGGTCGGCAAATTTGCGGTGCCTATGACGGCAAAACCGGCCTCAGGCCGCGACGCGCTTCGGCATCACCGCAAATGGGCTGAGGCCGAGCCAGGTCTGCATCTTGCCGGCAATGTCGAGATCGCCGGTCAGGCTGATCTTGTCGCGTTCCTTGTGCACCGTCGTCAGCCCCATCCAGATCGAGGTCATGGTGCAGAGGTCCGTCGAGACATAGAGATCGACGTCAAAGCCCGGATCGTACCAGCACAGATCGACATCGCCTCGCTTCTCGACGATCAGCCACCACGAGCGTTTCGACGCCGGCAGGTCATGGTACAGGAATTGTATCACGGTGCGCCCGCCCGGCAGCGGAGAGGGGTTGAGATTGCGGCGCATGTCCCACATCAACAGCGAGGGGTCGAGGTTCTTGAGGGAGAGCCTGGCCTCCACCCATTTCTGCCCCCAAAACCCCATCGCCTCGACCACCGGGCGCAAATCCTTGCCCGCCTCGGTCAGCCGGTATTCGAACACGCCTTTCTCGGTCGCGATCTCGGTGCGCTCGACAATGCCGCCGGCCTCAAGCTCCTTCAACCGTTGCGACAGAAGGGTTGGCGACATTTTCGGCACGCCGCGGCGGAGATCGTTGAAGCGGGTCGATCCCGCCACCAATTCGCGCAGCAGCACCATGGTCCAGCGTGTGCACAGCAACTCCGCCGCCATGGAGAGCGGGCAGAACTGCTTGTATCCGGCTTGTGTCATGTGGTGACCTCCAAAAGATGTTGCCGGACCTTATTCAGAAAACCTGAAATCAGCCAGTACAGAAGCTGTACGGGCCTGCCTGGTACAGTTTGGTGACTGGAGCGGTGCGGCGGCATCATGCGAGGCAGCGGTCACGTCGCCGGGCAGTCCGGCGCCGATTTATCAGGAGTTGGACAATGACCGCTTACGTGATCGCAGACATCAAGGTGAAGGACGACAAATGGGTGCCGGCCTATGCCGCTTCGGTGCACGACCTCGTGCACAAGCATGGCGGCAAATATCTCGCCCGCAGCGGCAACGTGAAGACGCTCGAGGGCAAGCCGCTCGACACCAGCCTGATCGCCATCATGGCGTTCCCCTCGGCCGAAGCCGCAGAGGCCTTCACCACCGACCCGCAATACGCTCAGTTCGCCAATGCACGCCAGCAGGGCTCGGACAGCCGCTTCCAGC
Source organism: Mesorhizobium sp. PL10 (assembly GCF_053714315.1). Classification (NCBI taxonomy): domain Bacteria; kingdom Pseudomonadati; phylum Pseudomonadota; class Alphaproteobacteria; order Hyphomicrobiales; family Phyllobacteriaceae; genus Mesorhizobium; species Mesorhizobium sp. PL10. Next base: position 2,428 of record NZ_JBSKBR010000010.1, read on the forward strand.
TGATTGACAACACTGATCTCGCCGGAACGATTCCTTATCTGCCGAAGGCGTGAGGAGTAGCCGGAACCCGGGCGTGCTCGGGTTCCGGCCATCCCTCAGAAACTCGGTGTAGCGTCAGCTTCTGTTGACGTTGGTCCATGCTTGGCGATCAATTGATCGCGCAAGAAGGCGAGCATCGTACCGGCGAGATCGTCGGGAATTTTGCAATCCACCGAGACTCGATAGTAGCGCTTGACAGCAAAGCCCAGACCAATGGCCAGGAGTTCGATGTCCCCGGCTGCCTCGATCTGTCCAATCACATGCAAGATATGGTCCTGGAGATAGTCTGGTCCATTTGCCGCGAGCGTGGAATCGTCAACGGGCGCACCATCTGAGATGACGAGCAATATCTTGCGCCCCTCGGGGCGGTCTCGCAGCCGTCCAGCGGCCCATTCGATGGCTTCGCCGTCGATGTTCTCCTTGGGCAAGTCCGGCCGTAACATCGGCTTGAGGGCATGACCTATGCTGCTGTGGCGCCCGTCGTCGGCCTCCCGGTAGATAATATGCAGCAGGTCGTTCAGCCTTCCCGGATTGTGGGGTCGGTCATCTGCATCCCAGATGAGCCGGGATGCACCCCCGCGCCAAGCGCGCGTTGTGAACCCGAGAACTTCGACCTTTACGCCGAGCGTCCGCAGGAACTCCTGCACAATGTCGGCGGAGGCCGCCGCATACACGCATTTTCTGACCGCGCATCGATCCGGACTGGTCGACGAGAATGGAGATGATCGTGTCGGAGAGGTCGGGCGCTGGTACGCTATCTCGGACTTGAGTGGCGACATGGGCCGCCAGGATCAGGTGCTTTGTCCGCCAGCCGGCAAGGCCGCTCTCTAACTCGGCCCAGATAGCATCGAGCGCTGATTTATCCGAAAGCTTCCCGATAGCGCTGGACAATTTTGCGCTCGGCACGATCCGGTCATGGTGTGTGACGTAGGCATGATAGCCGAGCGTCGTGGTATCGCCGCGTGGAGCGGGGCCAAACAATGATTTGAAACGCTGGCCCAGCCCCCGCAGCACTGGAGCCTAGCCCTTCAGCATCTGCGCCACCTCGGGCGCGAAATAGGTGAGAATGCCGTCGCAGCCGGCGCGTTTGAAGGCGAGCAGCGATTCCAGCATTGCCTTCTCGCCGTCGATCCAGCCATTGGCGGCGGCCGCCTTGATCATCGAATATTCGCCCGACACCTGGTAGGCGAAGGTCGGCATCTGCAATTCATCCTTCAGCCTGCGGATGATGTCGAGATAGGGCAGGCCGGGCTTGACCATCAGCATGTCGGCGCCCTCCGCGATGTCCTGCTCGGCCTCGCGCACCGCCTCGTCGGAATTGGCGTGGTCGATATAGTAGGTCTTCTTGTCGCCCTTGAGCAGGCCGGCGGTGCCGACCGCTTCGCGGTAGGGGCCGTAGAAGGCGGAGGCGAATTTCGTCGCATAGGACATGATCGCCACATCCGAGAACCCATTGGCGTCGAGCGCATCACGAATGGCGCCGATGCGGCCGTCCATCATGTCGGACGGCGCGATGATGTCGGCGCCGGCCGCCGCTTGGATGACGGCTGCGGCCGCCACCTGTTCCACCGTCTCGTCGTTGACGATGATGCCGTCGCGCAAAATGCCGTCATGGCCGTGCGAGGTGAACGGGTCGAGCGCGGCATCGGTGATGATGCCAATCTCCGGCACCGCGTCCTTGATGGTGCGGGTGGCGCGGTTGATGACATTTTCGGGGTCGAGGATGTGCGATCCCGTCTGGTCGCGCAGCGCAAGTTCGACATTGGGGAAGGTGGCGATCGCCGGAATGCCAAGCTTTGCGGCGCGCTCGGCCTCCTTGACGGCAAGGTCGAGCGACAGGCGGAAGACGCCGGGCATGGCAGCGATCGGTTCGCGCGTGTTCTTGCCGTCGATGACGAAGATCGGCCAGATCAGGTCGTCGACCGAAAGCCGGTTCTCCTGGACGAGGCGGCGCGACCAGTCGGCCTTGCGCATGCGCCGCAAGCGGCGGCTGCCGGTGATCTCGCCGACGCTGCGCGCGCCGGCGGGCTTTGCGGGGGTGAATTTGTTCATCGCCATAACTCCGGATCCGGCGGCTTTTACCACGAGCCTCTGCCGCTGACCAATGCGACACGATTGTGCCAGCAGATGCTGCGCCATCTACGCCTTCGGCGGCCACGCCAGCTCCGGCCCGGTTTTGAAGAATGACACATTGTTGGTGAAGATGCTCTCCGGTGCGAGCCGGATGAGGCGCCCGTTCGGATGGTCGATATCGGCCACGGTGTCGATGAACCAGCGGTTCCAGTTCACCTCCGGGCCGAGATATTTGTGCAGCAGTCGTTTGAAGCGGTCGGGCGACATCGGTTCGATGGTGGCCGCGCCGCGCAGGCCGAGATGCAGCAGGATTCCGGCCTCATTGTCGAAATGCACGATTTCCACCGCGCAGCGCGGGTCGCGTTCAAGGCGCTTGACCGCGCTGGCCCCGGTTGAGCCGAGCAGCCAGATCGCGTCATCCTCCCAGATGAACCACATCGGCGCGTTGCGCGGCGCACCATCGGCGGCCACGGTCGCCAGATTGGCCATCAGCGGGCGGCTCAGCACATCGTCCGGATCGAACTTTTTTGGCATTTCCCAGCCATGGCCCGGCGCTGCGGTTTCAAGCGTCATCGTTCGCCCCTGGGTCACAAGACAGGCTGTTACCAAGATGGTGTTTCGCCGGGAATTTTGCGCGCATTTTTGCCTGGGGCAAGGCACGGTCGCGTTCCCTTGCGAAATTCAAACCATCGTCCGCTGGTTGACGCACCCATGCGCCACCTTTAGCACTTCAATCCCGCAGGCGCGGGGAGGGAATCTCTGACGATGGATTTTGGCGGCGGCGACGAGATCCGCTTCGAACGGTTGGGCAAGGCAGGCGTCATCACGCTGACGCGGCCGCAGGCGCTCAATGCGCTGACGCACCGCATGATCAAGGCTCTGGACAAGGCGCTCGACGCTTTTGAGCGCGATACTGGCGTCGATGTCGTCATCGTCAAGGCCGAGGGCAGGGCGTTTTCCGCCGGCGGCGACATCATGCATGTCTATGAGGCGCGGGTCGGAAAGCCGCCGGTCGACTTCTTCGCCGACGAATACCGGCTCAATGCCCGCATCAACAGTTTCAAAAAGCCCTATGTCGCGCTGATCGACGGCATCGTCATGGGTGGCGGAGTCGGCATCTCGTTCCACGGTTCGCAGCGCGTGCTGACCGAGAATGCCCAGTTCGCCATGCCGGAGGTCGGCATCGGTTTTTTCCCCGATGTCGGCGGCAGCCATCTTCTGCCGGACCTCGGCGGCAGCTTCGGCATGTATCTGGCGCTGACCGGCAACCGCATCCGCTATGGCGATGCGCTGTGGTCGGGCCTGGCCACCCACACCATCAAGGCTTATGACCAATCTGCGTTCCTGGACCGGCTCTGCGCCAATGGCGATCCGGAATCGGTGCTGCGCGGCTTCTTCGTGCCGGCCAAGCGCGAGACCGGCCAGCCGGTGCTGGAAGCCATCGCCAGCCATTTCGCCCAATCCTCGCTTGCCGATATCATTGCCAGCCTGGAACGGGCGGCCGGCGCCGACGAATTTGCCGCCAGGACGCTGGACACAATCCGCACCCGCTCGCCCACCAGCCTCAACGTCGCCTGGCGCCAGATCAGCGCCGGGCTGACTTTGTCGATGGAGGCCTGCATGAAGATGGAGTTCCGCATCCTCAACCGCATGCTGGCCGGCCATGATTTCTACGAAGGCATCCGCGCCGTCATCGTCGACAAGGGCTCGACGCCGAGATGGCAGCCAGCAAGCCTCGCCGAAGTCGACGCCGCGGCGGTGGACGCCTATTTCGCGCCGCTCGAACGGGAGCTCGAGCTGTGAGCGAGGTCACCTCAAGGCGCATCGTGCTACAGCCCTCGGGCGTCGAAATCATCTTCGCCTGGTTCCAGCGCGTCATAGCAGGCTACTGCCTCTTGTTCGGCGTCCTGTACTGGATCCGGCTGATCGGCTTTTATCCCGGCCCGCTTTGGCGCTTCGACCTGATGCCGGTGCACTGGCAGGTCGCGGCGGTGATGCTGGCGGTGTTCTTTCCCTTCGCCGCAGCCGGCCTGTGGATGCTGGCATCCTGGGGCCCGGTGATATGGTTCATCTGCGCTGTCACCGAAATCACCATGTATGCCGGCTTTCCCGATCTGTTCGGCCACCGGCCGCTTATCCTCTTTTCGCACTTTGCGGTGGCGCTGCTCTACATCGTCTTCCGCGTCGTGATCTGGATGCAGAAGCGCCCCGCGCGCGCCTGAAACGCCGCCCCGCCGCCATTGGCTAAATCTTTAGGTTAATTATCCTTGCTCGGGTGACCGTTCGTTAAGCGTCTTCCGAAACCTATTACCGGTAAGCTCTTGTTAGCCCTAGCGTTTAAGTCGAATTTTATGAGTATTCGATAGTGTCGCGATCAAGGTGAAAAACAAAAAATCACCAGGGCGACAAACGAGAGGCAAAGACAATGATCAATTCGCGTCCGGCGGCGAAGACCGCCAACGTATCCGACGATCGCCGCGAGGCTATCCGTTCGCTTTACATGGAATCGCTGCAGCTGGTGGAGCGTCTGCATCGCCGTCTGCTTGATGTGATCAAGGACGAGTTCGACCGCAACGGCCGTTCCGACATCAACGCCATCCAGGCGCTGCTTCTGTTCAACATCGGCAACTCCGAGCTGACCGCCGGCGAACTGCGCTCGCGTGGCTACTATCTCGGCTCGAACGTCTCCTACAATCTGAAGAAGCTGGTCGATCTCGGCTTCATCAACCACCAGCGCTCGCGCATCGACCGCCGTTCGGTCCGCGTGTCGCTGACGCCGAAGGGCAATGAAGTGGCCGACGTCGTCGCCGGTCTCTATGAGCGTCATGTCGGTTCGATCGAACAGGTCGGCGGCATCAACAGCGAAGAGTTCAAGCAGATGAACCGCGCGCTGCAGCGCCTCGACCGCTTCTGGAATGACACCATCGCCTACCGGATGTAATCCGCAGGCCATTGAACAGCAGCTGCGCCAGAAGAAGCGCGGCCGGAGAGGGAAATCAAGGACCGGTGTCGCGGGGCGCCGGTCCTTTTTTATGGTCACGGCTATGCCCGCGATTGGCCATGCCGCCGCGCCTGGCTGCGGTTTGCTTTCGCTTCCGCAATGCCTAATCTCGCCGGGCAGGGGGACGACATGCGTTCAGGCATCAATTTCAGAATCTATCCGGTCGCAATGCTGCTTTTGCTGACGCCGCAAATGGCGTTTGCGGAGGAGTGGTGGCAAGGCGCCTTCGCCAATGAAGGCTCGAGCCCGTGCGACAACAATGATTCCATCGTGACGTTCACAGACAAATCGGCCGATATGTGGGAAGTCGGCTGTAGCGTCCAAAAAGTCCAGAAGCTCAAAGGCCTGGACGCCATCATTCTGGATATGTCCTGCTCGGACGATGAGCAGAGCATCTCAAAAAAACGAACGCTGTTGCTCAAGCTCGATGACAACAAGGTGTTGCGATATCCGGAAAACCAGGTGCTGCAACGCTGTTCGGAGCTGGAAGGCAAAGCAAAGCCTTAAACCGGCCAGCGAGACCCGGCTTTGAGGGAACAGTCAGGGAACGGTGCCGAAAAGCACCGGTCGCTCCATTTCAGATCGTCGTCGGCTCCAAATTCGGCGCGAAGCCACGTTGCCGCCATATTCGCGGTGGAAGCGAGGGCTGCGGGTGGTGCTGCGGCGAAAGCCGTTGGGGCGCCTGTAACGTCGCATCGCGGTTCGCTTTTCACGGCCAGGTGATGCAGGTCATGGTTGGCTAATTGTTAACAGTGCCAACTCTAGAGTGCGGGCGATATCGTCCATTGATTGGGCAACTAGCCGAACGCTACGCGCCAAACGCTACAAGCCAAGTGCTACAAGAATGTCTGGAACGTCCATGAGAACCAGCCGCCGCTTTTTCCTTTCCGGAGCCTCCGCGCTCGCCGTCGCCATGGTTGCCAATGCCGCCAGCGCCCAGGATGTTATCGACGATATCCTGAAATCCTCAGGCCGCGGCAATTGGGATGACCAGTTCGACGCCCGCGCCTCGGAAGGCGGCAAGGTCGCCTCGACACTGCCGATCTTCAGCCTGCAGACGGTTGCCTTCACGGAGCAGGCCGTGGCGCAGTACCAGAACATTGTCGCCCAAGGCGGTTGGGAAGAGGTGCCGGCGACCAAGAAGCTGCAGCTCGGCGTCGACGATCCGGATGTCGTGCCGCTGCGCAAGCGGCTGATTATTGCGGGCGACCTGGCGCAGAGCGCCGGCATTTCGACGTCGTTCGATTCCTATGTCGACGCCGCGGTCAAGCGCTTCCAGAGCCGCCATGGCCTGCCGGCCGACGGCGCCATGGGCAAGTACACCTATGCCGCAATGAATGTTTCGGCGCAGATCCGGCTCGGCCAGCTGCAAACCAATCTCGAGCGTCTGCGCGAAAAGGCCGGCACGCTGGGCAGCCGCTATGTGCTGGTCGACATCCCGGCGGCACAGATCGAGGCGGTCGAGAACGACCGCGTCGTGCTGCGTCACACCGCAATCGTCGGCAAGATCGACCGCCAGACGCCGATCGTCAATTCCAAGATCAACGAGATCATCGTCAACCCATACTGGAACGCGCCGGTCTCGATCGTGCGCAAGGACATCATTCCGCTGATGCGGAAGGATCCCAACTATCTCAAGGACAGCCACATCCGCCTGTTCGCGCCGGATGGCAGCGAAGTCGATCCGATGACGGTCGACTGGTCGACCGACGACGCGGAAAAGTACCGCTTCCGCCAGGATCCGGGCGCCGGCAACGCCATGGCCTCGGTCAAGATCAACTTCCCGAGCCCGGACGGCGTCTATATGCACGACACGCCGCAGCAGAGCCTTTTCGGCAAGCTGATGCGCTTCGATTCCTCCGGCTGCGTGCGCGTGCAGAACGTGCGCGACCTCGTGACCTGGATCCTGCGCGACACCCCCGGTTGGGACCGCCAGCATTTCGAGGCGACCATCAAGACCGGTGAGAACACGCCAGTGCAGGTCGTCAACCCGGTGCCGGTGCACTTCCTCTATCTGTCGGCATGGTCGACGGGTCCGGGCGTTGTGCAGTTCCGCGACGATGTCTACGCACTCGATGGCGCCCAAGAACTGCAGATCACATCTGCGCTCTAAGCAGCTGATCTCATTTGGAAAAAGCCGCCGCCAAGGCGGCTTTTTTTGTTCCGGCACTGGTCGCGGCCTGGATCAATCTTGGGGAGGTTGCAGGAACGGCAGCGTCGCGTATCCCGGAACGGCTCCAAGGCGAGCTATCCAGGTGATATGCGGCGCCGGCGCCTCACTCAGGTCTTGAAACGACGGGCGGCTGGAGATGCGGCTTGCCGGCATCGAGGCCGAACGCAACGCCGTGCGCGACATGTTCCGCAGCGGCGCGATCAACGACCACACCGCGCGGGCGCTGTTTACTGAGATCACGCTCACCGAAGCCTTGCTGGAGGGGCGGCAGGAGCGGAAATAGCGGTGCCGGGTCCCCCTTGGCGCAAACCGGCCAGCAAATTTCGCGCCGCAAACGTGGCGAGGCCAAAACAACTGTGTTAATGGCGCGGCAATGCATGTCGCTCCGAACTGCGCAGCGGTTTTGGTGCGACGATATGCATAGGTAAATTGCCCCGAACCGGAGGATTTCAGGCCATGGCAACTGCAGCGGCAGCGTCGAACAAATTCGAATCCTTCTTCGAGACCACGCTTGCCGATGCCGATCCGGAGATTTTCGGCGCCATCCGCAACGAACTCGGCCGCCAGCGCCATGAGATCGAGCTGATCGCCTCGGAAAACATCGTTTCGCGCGCCGTGCTCGAGGCGCAGGGCTCGATCATGACCAACAAGTATGCCGAGGGCTATCCGGGCAAGCGCTACTATGGCGGCTGCCAGTTCGTCGATGTCGCCGAGGAACTCGCCATCGAGCGTGCCAAAAAGCTGTTCGGCTGCAATTTCGCCAACGTCCAGCCTAATTCCGGCAGCCAGATGAACCAGGCGGTCTTCCTGGCGCTGCTGCAGCCCGGCGACACCTTCATGGGCCTCGATCTGAATTCGGGTGGCCACCTGACCCACGGCTCGCCCGTCAATATGAGCGGCAAATGGTTCAAGGTCGTCTCCTACGGCGTGCGCAAGGAAGACCATCTGCTCGACATGGATGCGATCGAGAAGACCGCGCATGAGACCAAGCCGAAGCTGATCCTGGCCGGCGGCACCGCCTATTCGCGCATCTGGGACTGGAAGCGTTTTCGCGAGATCGCCGACGCGGTCGGCGCCTATCTGATGGTCGACATGGCCCATATTGCCGGCCTCGTCGCCGGCGGCGTGCATCCATCGCCGCTGCCGCATGCACATGTCGTCACGACCACCACGCATAAGTCGCTGCGCGGCCCGCGCGGCGGCATGATCCTGTGCAATGACGAGGACATCGCCAAGAAGATGAACTCGGCGGTGTTCCCCGGCCTGCAGGGCGGCCCGCTGATGCATGTCATCGCCGCCAAGGCGGTGGCCTTCGGCGAGGCGTTGAAGCCGAGCTTCAAACTCTATGCCGAGAGCGTCGCTGCCAATGCCAAGGCGCTGGTGTCGAGCCTCCAGGAAACCGGCCTCGACATCGTCTCCGGCGGCACCGACAACCATCTGATGCTGGTCGATCTCAGGCCCAAGAACGCCACCGGCAAGCGCGCCGAGGCAGCACTCGGCCGTGCCAACATCACCTGCAACAAGAACGGCATCCCCTTCGATCCGGAAAAGCCCTTTGTCACCTCCGGTGTTCGTCTAGGCACGCCGGCCGGCACCACGCGCGGCTTCGGCCAGGCCGAATTCCGCGAGATCGGCAAGCTGATCGCCGAAGTGCTGGACGGATTGAAGGTTGCCAATTCCGACGAAGGCAATGCGGCCGTCGAGGCAGCTGTGAAGGCCAAGGTCGTGGCGCTGACGGATCGGTTCCCGCTTTATCCCTATCTCGGTTGACCGCCAGCGGCGCTTCGTCTTTTATCCCGCGCTCTGCGCCGCTCCTGTTCGGGCGGCGCGGCTTGCTGGAGATTTGATGATGCGCATGTTCCGTCCTGCCACCCTGGCCCTCTTTGGCTCGTTTGCCGCCTTCACAGTGTCGGGCGCGACTGGCCAGGAGCAGGCGCAGCCGAGCACGGAGATGCCGGCGACCAAGACTTTTGGCAGGTGGACCACCATCATCGATGCGCTCGACACCGGCCAGGATTCGCACAAGACCTGCGCCGCCTCCACGGCCTTTCTCGATGGCAATGGCAATGCCGGCACGCTGACGCTTTCGATCTCGACCGGCGACGCTCTGCCGCCCGACGCCTATCCGGCCATCATGATCGCTGTCGCCAACAAGGACCTGCCGACCGGCAAGAAGGTCGCGGCGACCTTCGGTGATCCCGGCGTCAAGGTTTCCGCGACTGTCTATTCCAATGATGCTGCCGGCCGCCCGAGCTGGACGGTCGACAACCAGGCCAAGATCAGCCTCGCGCTGCTGCGTGCCATGCGTCAGGTCATCTCGCTCGATGTGACGTTCGGCAAGCAAACTGTCGCCAGCATCCCGATGGATGGCTTCACCAAGGCATACCGCAACCTCGGAACGTCCTGCGGCTTCCCGACCAAGGACGTCGCGCCCTGACATATCTGGCGCGACTGGCAATTTTCCTCGCGCCTCGCTATCTCTGAGGGCGCGAGCGGCCGTTGCCGAACCTTTGCCCGTCCCGGCAAAAACCTCTAAGCCTCTCGTTCCGCCAGATTCGCCAACCCGAAGGCCCTCCATGCGCTGTCCCTATTGCCAGTCCGAAGATACGCAGGTGAAGGATTCGCGCCCCGCCGAGGACGGCGCGGCGATCCGCCGGCGGCGCGTCTGCCCCGATTGCGGTGGCCGCTTCACCACTTTCGAGCGCGTCCAGCTGCGCGATCTCGTGGTGGTGAAGAAGTCCGGCCGCAAAGTGCCGTTCGACCGCGACAAGCTGTTGCGTTCGGTGGAGATCGCGGTGCGCAAGCGCAATGTCGATCCCGAGCGCATCGACCGCGCCGTCACCGGCATCGTGCGCCAGCTCGAAAGCTCCGGCGAGACGGAAGTGGCCTCAGGTGAGGTCGGCCGTCTGGTCATGGAAGCGCTGAAATCGCTCGACGACGTCGCCTATGTCCGCTTCGCCTCGGTCTACCGCAATTTCCGCGAGGCCAAGGATTTTCATGAACTGCTGGGTGAACTCAAAGGCGACGAGCTCAAAGGCGACGAGCCGAAGAGCGAAGAGGACGCCGGCTGAGCATGGCAGCGCCTGGCAAAGCCGAACAGGAAGCTCTCGATCGCCGTTTCATGGCGGCCGCGCTGCGGCTGTCGCGCAAAAACGCCGGCCGCACCTCGACCAATCCTTCCGTCGGCACGATCATCGTTCGCGATGACGGCGCCGGACCGATGATCGTCGGCACAGGCGTCACCGCCGTCGGCGGCCGGCCGCATGCCGAGACCGAGGCGCTGGCTGAAGCCGGCGATCTCGCGCGTGGTGCCACAGCTTACGTCACTCTCGAACCCTGCGCACATCACGGCCGCACCCCGCCTTGCGCCAATGCGCTGGTCAATGCCGGCGTGGCGCGAGTCGTCGGAGCTGCCAGCGATCCCGATCCGCGTGTCTCCGGCCAGGGCTACGCCATCCTGCGCGCCGCCGGCATCGACGTGGTCGAAAAGGTGCTGGTCGCGGAAGCCGCCGAGCAGATGGCAGGCTATCTGATCAGATCTCTGAAAAAGCGCCCGGAAGTGATTCTGAAGCTTGCGCTTTCAAGCGACGGCCGGATCGGGGTGGAAGGCTCCGGCCAGGTCGCGATCACCGGCGACATTGCGCGCCGCGAAGTCTATCTGATGCGGGCAGAGGCCGACGGCATACTGGTCGGCATCGGCACGGCGCTGGAGGATGATCCGGCGCTTACCGTGCGGCTGCCGGGGCTGGAGAACCGCTCGCCGGCGCGCATCGTGCTCGACCGCCAGATCAGGCTGCCGGAAGCCTCGAAGCTGGTCTCCGGGATCGACAGGGTGCCGCTCTATATCGCCGCCTGCCTGGAGGCCGACCCGCTGCGGCGGTCGGTGCTGGAGCGTGCCGGCGTGCGCTTCATCGGCACCGAGACCCATGAAGGCGGCGTAGCCTTGCCGGAACTGCTCGAGGATCTCGGCGCGCTTGGCATGGCCAGCATTCTGGTCGAGGGCGGCGCCAAAGTGGCGAGCGCCTTCCTCGCCGAAGGGCTGGTCGACCGCATCGTGCTGTTCCAGGGGCCGGAAGCGATCGGCGAGGGCGGCATTGCATCGCCCATAGACACCGACCATATCCCGGCAGGCTTCCGCAAGTTGCGCGAGATGCGCTTTGGCGAAGACGGGTACGCCGAATGGATAAGGGATTTCTGATGTTTACGGGAATTGTCACAGACGTCGGCACAGTAGCGACCGTGCGGCCGCTGAGGGAAGGCGTCGGCCTGCGCATCGGCACCGCCTATGATCCTGACAGCATCGCCATCGGCGCCTCGATTTCCTGTGGCGGCGTCTGCCTGACGGTAACGGCGCTGCCGGACAGCGGGTCGAATGCGCGCTGGTTCGAGGTCGAAGCCTGGGAAGAGGCGCTGCGGCTGACGACAGCGATGGGCTGGAAATCCGGTACCCGGATCAATCTGGAGCGGGCGCTGAAGATCGGCGACGAACTCGGCGGTCACATCGTCTCCGGCCATGTCGACGGCATGGCCGAGATCGTCGAGCGCAAGGACGAGGGCGATGCGGTGCGCTTTACGCTCGAGGCGCCGCGCGAACTGGCGAAATTCATAGCGCCCAAGGGTTCGGTCGCGCTCGACGGCACCTCACTCACCGTCAACAAGGTCGAGGGCACCCGCTTCGACGTGCTGTTGATCCACCATTCGCTGACCGTAACCACCTGGGGCGAACGCAAAGTCGGCGATCGCGTCAACCTCGAGATCGACACCATGGCCCGCTACGCCGCGCGGCTGGTCCAGGCGGCGAAAGAAGGACTTTGATGGCAAACAACGCAACTGGTTACGCCAAGGGACAAAAGCCTGGCATCGAGGCCAGGAGGGTTTCGAGCTGTCGACCGCCGATCGCAAGGCCTTCGTTGATGCCCTGATCAATCCGCGGCCGGTCAATGACCGACTGCGCGACACAGTGCGTCTATATCGCGAGGCAGCAGGCGTCTGAACGTCGCCTCAACAATCTTCCGCTTGCGATCAAACCGGCTTCGGCCTAAGTCACCGGCGACCCCCGGAGACATTTATGGCTGGCACATCCCAACACGGCAAAGCGCTCATCCGCCCGAAGAAGAAGGCCCACCTTCTGATCATCGAGGCACGTTTCCATGACGATCTTGCCGACGCGCTTCTCGACGGCGCGACGAATGCACTCGACGAAGCCGGCGCGACCTATGACGTCGTCACCGTTCCTGGTTCGCTGGAAATTCCAGCCGTGATCACTTTCGCACTCGACGGCATGGGCGAAGGCGGCAAGGACTATGATGGGTTTGTCGCGCTTGGCACCATCATCCGTGGTGACACCTATCACTTCGATATCGTCGCCAATGAATCGAGCCGGGCGCTGATGGATCTGTCGGTGCAGGAGGCGATTGCGATCGGCAACGGCATCCTGACGACCGAGAATGACGCGCAGGCCTGGACGCGCGCCAAGCGCTCGGAAGGCGACAAGGGCGGCTTTGCCGCGCGCGCAGCACTCACCATGATCGCGCTCAAAGAGCAACTGGGAGCGCAATCGTGAGCGAACCCGCTTCACCCGGTCCGCGCCACGCCAACAAGCGTGGCGCTGCCCGTCTGGCCGCCGTGCAGGCGCTTTACCAGATGGACTTGGCCGGCAGCGGCGTCTTCGAGATCACCGCTGAATACGAAGCCTTCCGGCTCGGCAAGGAAGTCGACGGCGCGCTTTACCGCGAGGCCGACGCGCAATGGTTTCGCGCCATCCTGACTGGCGTCGTGGAGAACCAGAAGACCATCGATCCGATCATCCGCCAGGCGCTGACCGAGGACTGGCCGCTGTCGCGGCTGGATTCGACGCTGCGCGCCATCCTGCGCGCCGGCGTCTATGAACTGATGAAGCGCGACGACGTGCCGGTGGCCGTCATCGTTTCGGAATATGTCGATATTGCCAAGGCCTTCTATGAGGAAGACGAGCCCAAGCTGACCAACGCCGTGCTCGATCGCGTGTCGCGGCGGGTGCGCGGCGAGGGGCGCGGCAAGGACGCGTCGTGACCGCTGCAGCAGCAGCAAGAGAGGGTCGCCGCACGGCGATCATCCTGGCCGCGTCGCAGGCGATCATTGGGTCTGCCGCGCCGATCGCCATTTCCATGGGCGGGCTGGCCGGGCAATATTTGCTTGGCCCTGACAAGTCGCTGGCGACGGCGCCGATCACCGGCTTCAACGTCGGCGTGGCGCTTGGCGCGCTGCCAGCCGCCGCCATCATCCGCTGGCTTGGCCAGCGCGGCGGCTTCATGACCGGGACTATCGTCACCGCGCTTGGCGGCGTCATATCGACGCTGGCGCTGTTCCAGGCGAGCTTCTGGCTGTTTGCTTTCGCCCTTTTGGTGATCGGCGTCGGCGGCGCCTTCGTTCAGCAGTTCCGCTTCGCCGCCGCCGACAATGCGCCGCCGGAATTCAAGGCGCGCGCCATTTCCTTCGTGCTGGCCGGCGGAATCATCACCGCCATTCTCGGGCCGCAGATCGTCATCTTCACCCGCGAATTGCTGGCGCCGGTGATGTTTGCCGGCTCGTTTGCAGCCATTCCGGTCCTGGCCGCGGTCGGCGCCATCATCCTGTCGTTCCTGCGCATCTCGGCCAAGGCCGCGGGCCACGCGGAAATCGCTTCGAGCGAAGCGCGGCCGCTGTCAGAAATCGTCACCCGGCCGCGCTTCGTCGCGGCACTGTTTTGCGCCGTCGGCAGCTATGCGCTGATGAGCTTCGTCATGACCGGCGCGCCGCTGGCCATGGTCGGCTGCGGCCTGTCGACGGACGACGCCACGCTTGGCATTTCCTGGCATGTGATGGCGATGTTTGCCCCAAGCTTCTTCACCGGATCGCTGATCCATCGCTTCGGCGCCGAACGCATCGTCGCCACGGGCCTTGCGCTGCTGATCGGCTGCGCCGTGGTGGCGTTGTCGGGCCTGCATCTGTGGCAGTTCTGGACGGCGCTGATCCTGCTTGGTCTCGGCTGGAATTTCGCCTTCATCGGCGCCACTTCCATGGTCGCCGACAGCTACCTTCCGTCCGAAAAGAGCAAGGTGCAGGGCTTCCACGACTTCGTCCTGTTCGGCTCCGTCGCGTTCGCCTCGCTGATGTCGGGTGCAATCTACAATACCTGGGGCTGGGAGATGCTGAACTGGCTGGTCTTCCCGGTCGTCGCGCTGTGCTTCGTCGCGCTTGGCGCGCTCAAGATGACGGGTATGCGCAAAGCCCACGCCTGATGCGACTCTATTTTTGACGCAATTCCGGACGGAAAACCGCCCGACACTTTTCCTGGAATTGCTCTACCTGACACGGCCTGTCAGCATGTCGCCGGCCGGAATCGCGGCGACCGCACAACATTATTGCGTCTGTGCCACTTGTTATGAAACCGTGTGCCCCGACGGGGCGTTGAAGCCATGCTCATATGCGGCCGCCGCATTCCGGTTCAAAGCGAGAGGTTTTCATAATGTTTTCAGTCAAGGTTCTGGCCAGCGCGGCATTGGCGCTTGGCATGTCAGCGGCTTTCGCCAATGCCCAGGTCGTCGTCTCCTCGAAGATCGACACCGAGGGTGGCGTGCTCGGCAACATCATCCAGCTTGTGCTGAACGCCAACAACATCAAGACCACCGATCGCATCCAGCTCGGCGGTACGCCCGTGGTGCGCAAGGCGATCACCGCCGGCGAGATCGACATCTATCCCGAATACACCGGCAACGCCGCCTTCTTCTTCGAGAAGGCCGACGATCCGATCTGGAAGGATGCCGCCAAGGCCTATGAGACCGCCAAGAAGCTCGACTACGACGCCAACAAGATTGTCTGGCTGTCGCCGTCTCCGGCCAACAACACATGGGCGATCGCGCTGCGCAAGGAGGTTGCCGAGACCAACAAGCTGGCGACGCTCTCCGACTTCGGCAAATACGTCGCCGGCGGCGGCACGGTGGTGCTCGCGGCTTCGGCCGAGTTCGTCAATTCGGCGGCGGCCCTGCCGGCCTTCCAGACCACTTACGGCTTCACGTTGAAGCCGGACCAGCTGATCACGCTTTCGGGTGGCGACACCGCGGCGACCATCGGCGCGGCCGCCAACCAGACCAACGGCGCCAACGCCGCCATGGTCTACGGCACCGATGGCGGCATAGCGCCGTCCGGCCTGGTCGTGCTCGATGACGACAAGGGCGTGCAGCCGGTCTATCAGCCGGCGCCGATCATCCGCGAGGCGGTGCTGAAGGAGCATCCCGAAATCGAGACGCTGTTGAAGCCGGTCTTCGCCAAGCTCGACCTCGTCACCCTGCAGGAGCTCAACGGCCGCGTCCAGGTCGGCGGCGAGCCGGTCAAGGGCGTCGCCGAGGACTTCCTGAAGAAGAACGGGTTTTTGAAGTAAGGCGATTCCGGCGCGGCGCTCGCGTGGCGCGCCGGATCGACTGACGGGGCAGCGCGTGAATATCCGTTTCGACAAGCTCGGCGTCGTCATCGCGGCGATCGTTGCCTATGCGGCGTTCTTCGCCTCGTTCGCCACCTTCCGCGCCAACCGCATCGTGCCCGGCGAGGCGCGTTCGATCCTCGAGGCGTTGCCCGCTATTGTCGGGCCGTTGCTGCTGGCGATCGCCGTCGTGGCCGCAATCATTGCCTTGCTGAAGACCCCGCTGGTCCTGCGCCTTGCCGCAAGCGTGGTGGCGCTCGCTGCCCTTGCCATTTTGATCGGTGTTGCCGGTACCTTCCTCACGCCGGCGGGCAACACCTTCGCGCGCATCTCGCCGGCTTCCGGCTTCTGGCTGCTGATCTTCGCCTTCACGCTGCTGCTCGCCGATGTGCTGACCAGGCTCAACCTGTCACCACTGGCCCGTGTCGGCGTGCTTGTCATCGCAGCATTGGCCATTGGCGTCCTGTTGGTCTCGGGGCAGTGGGACAGCCTTTCGATCCTCAAGGAATATGCCAACCGCGCCGACAGTTTCTGGGCCGAAGGCTCCAAGCACATCACGCTGGCGCTGGGTTCGCTGGCGGCGGCGGTGATCGTAGGCCTGCCGCTCGGAATCCTTTGCCATCGCGTCGAGCGGTTGCGGGCCGGCGTGCTCAACGTGCTCAACATTGTCCAGACCATTCCCTCGATCGCACTGTTCGGCCTGCTCATCGCGCCGCTCGGCTGGGTGGCCGCGCATGTTCCGGGTGCTGCATCGCTCGGTATCAGGGGCATCGGCACCGCCCCGGCTTTCGTCGCTCTGTTCCTCTATTCGCTGCTGCCGGTTGTTGCCAACACGGTGGTTGGCCTTGCCGGCGTGCCGCGCGCGGCCAACGATGCCGCGCGCGGCATGGGCATGACCGACCGCCAGCGCCTGTTCGGCGTCGAGTTTCCGCTGGCCTTCCCGGTGATCCTCACCGGCATTCGCATCGTCCTGGTGCAGAACATCGGCCTGGCCACCATCGCTGCCCTGATCGGCGGCGGCGGCTTTGGCGTGTTCGTGTTCCAGGGCGTCGGGCAGACGGCGATGGACCTGGTGCTGCTTGGCGCCGTGCCGACGGTGGCGCTGGCCTTCGCCGCGGCCATCATCCTCGACGCCATCATCGAAATGACCGCCTCTAAATCAGAGAGATAGAGCATGATGTCGTCCGAAATCTGCTTCACACTTTTCGGCATCATGATCTGAGCGCAGGGTTGAAACGGTATGATCGAGATCGAAGGCATTACCAAGCGCTACGACCAGACGACCGTGGTCGACGATGTATCGATGGTCATCGAGCCGCGCACGGTCTGCGTCATCGTCGGCACCTCCGGCTCCGGCAAGACGACGCTTCTGCGGATGATCAACCGGCTGGTCGAGCCGACCGCTGGTGTGATCAAGCTCGACGGCAAAGACAACCGCTCGCTGCCCGGCTATGAGCTGCGCCGCAGCATCGGCTACGCGATCCAGGGCCATGGCCTGTTCCCGCATCGCACGGTGGCGCAGAACATCGCCACCGTGCCGGTGCTGCTCGGCTGGGACAAGGACCGCATCAAGGCTCGTGTCGATGAGCTGATGATACTCTACCAGCTCGACCCTCAGGCTTATGGCCCGCGCTATCCGCACGAGCTGTCCGGCGGCCAGCAGCAGCGCGTCGGCGTCGCCCGCGCGCTCGCCGCTGAACCCAACGTGCTTCTCATGGACGAGCCGTTCGGCGCGCTCGATCCGATCATCCGCACCAAGGCCCAGGAAGATTTGCTGGCGATCCAGAAACGCTTCGGCACCACCATCATCCTCGTCACCCACGACATGGAAGAGGCGGTTCATATGGGCGACAAGATCGCCGTCATGAATGCCGGAAAGCTGGTGCAATATGCCAAGCCGGAAGAGATCCTGGCGCGGCCGGCAAGCGCCTTCGTCGAAACCCTGGTCGGTGCCAGCGAAAAGCCGTTCCGGCTTTTGTCGCTCGGCCGCGTGCGCGACGCCGTGGAGAAGGGGACAGCGGACGGCGAGGCCATCCCCGGCGATGCCAGCCAACGTGACGCTCTAGCGGAACTCCTGTGGTCGGGCCGGCCGGCGTTGCCCGTCAAAGGCGAAGACGGCAAGCAGCTCGGCCGCGTCACCGTCGATGGCCTGGTCAAGCGTGCGGCGAGGCCGGCATGAAAGCCTGGCTGCCTTCGCTGCTCAGGCTTGCCCTGGTGGTGGTGCTTGTTGCCTTCGTCACCAACCCCAGCTGGTTCGAGCCCCTGTTGAAGCCGTTGACGGAAAACAACGCGCCGGCGATCTACAATCAGGGCAGCGTGCTGACGCTGACACTGCTGCATCTGAGGACCGTGCTGATCGCCACATTGGCCGCCACCATCGTCGCGGTCGCGCTTGCCATCCTCGTCACCCGGCCGGCCGGGGCCGAGTTCCTGCAGCTGTCGCGCAGCCTGGTCAATATCGGCCAAACCTTCCCGCCAGTGGCGGTACTCGCGCTGGCGGTGCCCGCCTTCGGTTTCGGCGAGAAGCCGACGCTGATTGCGCTGTTCCTCTACGGCCTGCTGCCGATCTTCGAGAACGCGCTGACCGGTCTGACGACGCTGCCGGGCAATGTCATGGAGGCCGCGCGCGGCGCCGGCATGACCGGATGGCAGAGGCTGATCAAGGTCGAATTGCCGCTCAGCGCACCGATCATCCTGGGCGGCATCAGGCTGTCGGTGGTGATCAGCCTGGCCACCGCCACAATCGGCTCGACGGTTGCCGCCAAGACACTGGGCGAAGTGATCATCGCCGGCCTGCTGTCCAACAATCTTGCCTTCGTCCTGCAAGGCGGCCTGATCGTCGCCGCCCTTGCGGTGCTGATCTATGACGGGCTGTCGGCGATCGAACGCTACACCGCGCGCCGCATGGGGCAGGAGACCGGCCGCTGATCTTCGGCCGGACCGCGCGCCACGACTGACTGACGTAGCGTCATTTCAATCGATCTAATAGGACGGCGGCGGTTACGGGACTGTCCTGGTCTAACCCCTTTCGGCTGAAAGCCGGGCAAAAACCGAACAATATCTTGACGTTCCAACCCCTGTTTCGCATACACGCCAGCGAAGGAGCGGATTCCGCCTGCCGGCATCTGTTTCCCGTCTCAACGGCCCAGGGAGGGGTTCTTTTGGGCCATCAATCGAGGAAAATTCGGCAATGACCATCATTTCCGCCGTCATCGCCTGCGGTTTGCTTTCTGTCCTCTACGCCATTTGGGCGACACGATCGGTCCTCGCGTCCGATCAGGGCAATCAGCGCATGCAGGAAATCTCCGCCGCCATCCGCGAAGGCGCGCAGGCCTATCTGGCGCGCCAGTACACCACCATCGCCGTTGTCGGCGTGGTCGTGCTGCTGCTCGCCTGGTGGCTGCTTTCCATCACCGCCGCGATCGGCTTCCTGATCGGCGCCGTGCTCTCGGGCGCTGCCGGCTTCATCGGCATGCACGTCTCGGTGCGCGCCAATGTCCGTACCGCGCAGGCAGCGTCCAACAGCCTTGCCGCCGGCCTCGACATCGCCTTCAAGTCGGGCGCCATCACCGGCATGCTGGTGGCGGGCCTGGCTCTGCTCGGCGTCTCGATCTACTACCTGATCCTGACCGGCCCGATGGGCCTGCAGCCCAATGACCGCAGCGTCATCGACTCGCTGGTCTCGCTCGGCTTCGGCGCCTCGCTGATCTCGATCTTCGCCCGTCTCGGCGGCGGCATCTTTACTAAGGGCGCCGACGTCGGCGGCGATCTCGTCGGCAAGGTCGAAGCCGGTATCCCTGAAGACGATCCGCGCAACCCGGCCACCATCGCCGATAATGTCGGCGACAATGTCGGCGACTGCGCCGGCATGGCCGCCGACCTGTTCGAGACCTATGCGGTGACGGTCGTCGCCACCATGGTGCTCGGCGCCATCTTCTTCGGCGGCACCGCGATCCTGGGCGCTGCGATGCTCTATCCGCTGGCCATCTGCGGCGCCTGCATCCTGACATCGATCGTCGGCACCTTCTTCGTCAAGCTCGGTTCCAACGGCTCGATCATGGGCGCGCTCTACAAGGGCCTGATCGTCACCGGCCTGCTGTCGATCGCGGGCCTCGCCGTGGCTACTTCGGTATGCCTCGGCTGGGGTGAAATCGGCATCGTTGCCGGCATGGCCATCACCGGCAAGAACCTGTTCATCTGCGGCCTGATCGGCCTCGTGGTGACCGGTTTGATCGTGGTGATCACCGAATACTACACCGGCACCAGCAAGCGCCCGGTCAACTCGATTGCCCAGGCATCCGTGACCGGTCACGGTACCAACGTCATCCAAGGCCTCGCGGTTTCGCTGGAATCGACCGCACTTCCGGCCATCGTCATCGTCGGCGGCATCATCTCGACCTACCAGCTTGCCGGACTTTATGGCACGGCGATCGCAGTCACCACCATGCTCGGCCTGGCCGGCATGATCGTCGCGCTCGACGCCTTCGGCCCGGTCACCGACAATGCCGGCGGCATTGCCGAAATGGCCGGCCTGCCCAAGGAAGTGCGCCACTCCACCGACGCGCTCGACGCGGTCGGCAACACCACCAAGGCGGTGACCAAGGGCTATGCCATCGGTTCGGCCGGCCTCGGTGCGCTGGTGCTGTTTGCCGCCTACTCGAATGACCTGAAGTTCTTTGCCGCCAACGGCGACAAATATCCCTACTTCCAGGGCATGGGCGACATCTCCTTCGATCTTTCCAACCCCTACGTCGTCGCCGGCCTGATCTTCGGCGGCCTCATCCCGTATCTGTTCGGCGGCATTGCCATGACGGCTGTCGGCCGTGCGGCGGGCGCCATCGTCGAAGAGGTGCGCAAGCAGTTCCGCGAGGATCCGGGCATCATGGCCGGAACCTCCAAGCCGAACTATGCGCGTGCCGTCGATCTGCTGACCAAGGCGGCGATCCGGGAAATGATCATCCCCTCGCTGCTGCCGGTGCTGGCGCCGCTCGTCGTCTATTTCGGCGTGCTGCTGATCTCGGGCTCGAAGGCGTCCGCCTTTGCCGCGCTCGGCGCCTCGCTGCTCGGCGTCATCGTCAACGGCCTGTTCGTCGCCATCTCGATGACTTCAGGCGGCGGCGCCTGGGACAACGCGAAAAAATCGTTCGAAGATGGTTTCGTCGACAAGGACGGCGTCAAGCACCTCAAGGGCTCCGAAGCCCACAAGGCTTCTGTCACCGGCGACACGGTCGGCGATCCCTACAAGGACACCGCCGGTCCGGCGGTCAACCCGGCGATCAAGATCACCAACATCGTCGCGCTGCTGCTGCTGGCCGTGCTCGCGCACGGCTGAGGCAATTCAGCTGCTTCAGAAAAACCCCGCGGGAGCGATCCCGCGGGTTTTTGTTTGCTTCAGTTTTCTTCCGGTCCAGTCTCGCAATCGCCGCGCTTGCTGTAGCGGTCGAGCAATTCACCCGCGTTCGGCTCGCGTTCCGGCATCGGCGCAAGGCCGCGCCCGCGACGCAGCATGGCGACGAAGGCGCCCCGCTTGTGCTTGCGGCGGAAGGAGCGGGCGCGGGGATGGATGCCGAACGCCGCCATCAGCCTGCGCCGCAGATAGCTTGATGCCTTCAGCCTCGCAGGATCGCGCGCGCCGCCCAGGATTTTCACGCGCAAGGCATCCGGCGCCTGCATGGCGTTGAGAAGGTCCTCCTGCTCCTGCGCATTGTCGTCGAGATAGGACCCCTTGCGGATGCCGGAATGCAGCTTGATCACGGTCAGGTGCGGCATCGTCGCGATCACCGCGCCTTTCCACCACGCCCGAAACAGCCAGTCCTGCGAACTTTCGCAAAAACACTGGCTGGCCGGCCGCCAGGGCCCGAGCAGGCCGAAGGAAGCCCGGCGGAACATTTGCGCCGAACCAAACGCTTCCGTGGTAACAGGGTCGTAGAAGCCGTCCTTGCCGAGCCCGAAGATCAAGTCGCCGGCGTCGCTGGGGACCGATGGCGGCCGAATGACCGCGCCGCGCGCCAGCACCACGTCGGCGCCCGTCGCGTCTATCCAGCCGGTCATCGCCGCCAGATGGTCGGGAAACCACAGATCGTCATGGTTGAGCAAAGCGACGAAGCGGCCACGCGCCCTGGCAAAGCCGATATTGTTGGGTCCCGACTGTTCGCCGAAATTGACCGGGAGATCGACATAGGCGATGCGGACATCGCGAAATTCAGCGACGACGGCCGCCGTATCCGGCTTGCAGCCATCGCCGATGACCAGGGCTTCCCAGTCCCGCAGCGTCTGGTGCATGACGCTGGTCAGCGCCTGCCGCAGTGCTGCCGGCCGGTTGTGCGTCGCGATCACGACCGAGACCAGCGGTTCGCGGCCGGTCTGATCGCGCTGCCCGGATGCCTCCACGCTACACCAGCTTGTAGGGGATGTGGTCGGTATCCGGCGGCAGGCGCCAGTGATCGGGCTGATCATAGGCGTAGGCCTTGTCGACGAGATTGAGCACCACTGCCGTTTCCGCTCCAAGCGAAACAATGCCGTGCCATATGCCGGGCGGAATGATGACCACCGCCGGGCGCAGCGGGCCAAGGATCTTGTGCCAGACGGCGCCGAAGGTCGGCGAGGCCTTGCGCCCATCGAAAAGCGAAATGCGAACGCTGCCGACGCAGCAGAACAGCCGGTCGATGGTCTCTGCATGGGCATGCCAGCCTGTCACCGCACCGGGATACAAGGTGCGTTGGAAGACCTGGCCGACCGGTTCGGAATCGAGTTCCCATTCCTCGCGGAAAATCTCGGTCAGATAGCCGGTGGACGTAGCGACCGGCCTGATCTCCTTGACCCTCACGCCATCGATCGCCACCGGCTCGATGGGCATCCAGTCGGGCGTGACCACCTGGCCGTCGGCCGTTCCAGTCGCCATCCAGCCGGTCGGTATTGTCCGGTTTTTGTCCTGCACGGGGTGCTCCCAATTCAGCGTGATGCCCCAATTGGCCAGCATCGTCTGATACGAATTTGACCGGTCGCTGGCAAGTATGCGTCACGCCTTCCGATGCCATGTCGGCATGACGCCGTCGGAAGCACAGCAGAGCGGGCTGTGCAACACGCCTCATTGGAGCCCGGCGGCCGAACCGGCCACGCGCGGCAAACTGCGACGGATGAAGCGGCATGACCTCAAAACAAAAGCCCGCGGGATCGCTCCCGCGGGCTTTTGGTCGCCTGAGATGGTGTTTGCTTCGAACGAAGCAAAGTGAAAAATCTTGAGGAAGCGTGGCCGCTTCTTAGGCGCCGCCGCCGCCGGGAATGCCGGGCGCCAGCTTGCTTGCGCCGTTGATGATCTGGCTGAGGAAATTCTGGTCCTTGCCGCCGGTTGGCGTGGTGCGCGAGATGAAGTCGAAGATCTTGCCGTCCTTCAGGCCATAATTGGCGATCTGGGTGACACGCCCGTCATCGCCGAAATAGACCGCCAGTACTTTCTGGTCGACCAGGTGCGGCTTGTCGAAGGCGACATAGCGCTTGCGCGTCTGCGAGATGTAATAGAAGGCCTCATTGTCGAAAGTTGCCGTCGTCGACGGCGTGCCGAGCGCCAGAAGCACCTGTTCGCGGCTGGAGCCTACCGGGACCGAGTCGACCGCCTGCTGGTCGATGACATAGCCCTGCGTCAACGTCTCGCCCGGGGTAAGGTCGCCGAACATCTTGGACGAATTGCAGCCTGACAGCGCGGAAGCCACCAACACCAGAGAAACCGCCGCGGTAGCCCCGGGCAGCAAAGTCGACTTGAATTTCAGCGCGCGCAACAACAACTCCATTAGCTGACCGCAACTTGCGCTGGGCGGCAAAACCGGTAAACCAGCTTGCTTGCCGATGCAACAAGGCCAATTCAAACAAAGGTCCCCAGGAGACCACCCTCAATGTTCCAGCGCCTTTTTGGCCGCGAACGCAACGCCAACCGCGCTATCACCGAGGCGCTTTACGCACAAATCGTGGCAGCGGCGCGGCAGACAGTGTTTTATTCCGACTGGAATGTGCCGGACACGCCGCTCGGCCGTTTCGAGATGCTGTCGCTGCACATGTTCCTGTTTCAGCACCGGCTGCGAGGCGAAGAGGGCGTCGCGCAAGAGGTCGCGCAGGTCTTGATCGACGAGTTCTTTCTCGATGTCGAGCATTCGCTGCGGGAGCTGGGTGTTGGCGATGTCGGCGTGCCGAAGCGCATGAAGAGGCTGGCGAAAATGTTCTACGGCCGTACCGCCGCCTATGACGACGCGCTGGAACGCCGTGATGGCGATGCGCTTGCTGCAGCCCTGGCACGCAATGTCAGGCCCGACGCCGGCGCCTGGCCGCAGGCCCTGCCGCTGGCGTCCTATGTGATCGATGCCGCAAGGCAGCTTGAAGCACAGCCGTCCGGATCGATCCTCTCCGGCACGGTGGCGTTTCCCGTCGCCAAGGCGCAATGAAGGAAATCAGGAGGAGGCTGAGATGAAACATGCGGACACGCCGAGCCCGGTGTCATTCAAGGCCAATGTCGGTCGCCTGCCGCAAAAAGGCCTCCCGGTCGTGATCGATGCCGACCCGGCGCAGCGCGCCGCCCTTGCCGCAGAGCACGAGCTGCTCTCGGTCGAAAACTACCGCGCCGAATTGCTGGTGGCGCCATGGAAGCGCAACGGCGTCAAGGTCAGTGGCCGCGTCGAGGCCGATATCACCCAGGCGTGTATCGTTACCCTCGAGCCGGTCTCGGCCCATATCGACGAGGAGGTCGAGGCGCTGTTCCTGCCGGAGCAATCCAAGCTCGGACGCCAGGGTTTCGAAGGCGGCGGCGAGATCCTGATCGACGCCGAAGGGCCGGACAGCCCTGAAACATTCTCCGGCGACACGATCGATGTCGGCGCGCTCGCCGAACAGTTCTTCGGGCTGGCGATCGATCCCTATCCACGCAAGTCCGGCGCCTCGCTGGATGCCGCCAGCCCGGACGAGCCGGTCGAGAATGAATTCCAGCAAAAGCTGCGATCCTTGCTTGGAAAATCCTAAAACACGATGCGATCGGAGAAAAGTCGGTTGTGCGGCAGCCCAAAACCGCTATTTTCGCCGAACCTTCGCGAGCCCCCTTATTTCGCGAACCCTCGTGTTTCGCGGGCCACGTGCCCTGACCCAAGCTAGTGAGATAAAGACCGCGTGATCAGGATTTCCATCGATGCCATGGGTGGCGATCACGGGCCAAACGTGGTCATCCCGGCACTCATGACGGTCGCTGTCAGGCGTCCCGACATTCGCTTCATCATCTATGGTCGCGAAGAGATGGTGCGCCCCGAGCTCGCCAAATTCCCCAAACTGGCCGAGGTCAGCGAGTTCCACCATTGCGAGATCGCGGTCAGGATGGACGACAAGCCGAGCCAGGCGCTGCGCCATGGCCGCTGGAAGTCGTCGATGTGGAAGGCGGTCGAAGCGGTCAAATCAGGCACCGCGCAGGCCTGTATTTCGGCTGGCAACACCGGCGCGCTGATGGCGATGTCGAAATTCTGCCTGCGCACCATGGCCACCATCGACCGGCCGGCGATCGCGGCGATCTGGCCGACAATGCGTGGCGAGAGCGTTGTGCTGGACGTCGGCGCCACGATCGGCGCCGATGCGCATCAGCTGATCGATTTTGCCATTCTCGGCACCGGCATGGCGCGTTCGGTGTTCGGCATCGATCGGCCGAAAGTCGGCCTGCTCAATGTCGGCGTCGAGGAGATCAAGGGCCAGGAAGAGGTCAAGGAAGCCGGGCGCATGCTGCGCGAGGCCAATATGGCTTCGATGAACTACCACGGCTTCGTCGAAGGTGACGACATCGGCAAGGGCACGGTCGACGTGGTCGTCACCGAAGGATTTGCCGGCAACATCGCGCTCAAGACGGCGGAAGGCACGGTGCGCCAGATCTCAGGCTATCTGCGCGCCGCGATGAGCCGCACGTTGATGGCCAGGATCGGCTATGTCTTCGCCAAGGGCGCCTTTGACCGCCTGCGCCAAAAGCTCGATCCGGGCCGCTCCAATGGCGGTGTCTTCCTGGGTCTGAACGGCATCGTGGTGAAAAGCCATGGCGGCGCCGATTCGGACGGTTTTGCGGCAGCGATCGAGCTTGGCTATGATATGGTCCGTAACAATCTGATCGACCGCATCGAGGCCGATCTCGATCTGTTCCATGCGCGCAATCCGCATGCCCAGGCAAACAGGAAAGCCGACGCCGTCGTCGACGCAAAGGAATAGGAAAGAACTTTGATCAGATCAGTCGTGCGCGGCACTGGTGCCGCGCTGCCCCGCCGCATCATGAAGAATGCCGATTTCGAAGGCATGGTCGAGACCTCCGACGAGTGGATCGCCCAGCGCACCGGCATCCGCCAGCGCCATATTGCGGCTGACGACGAGACGACCGCGTCGCTGGGCGAGGCCGCCGCGCGCGCCGCCCTCGACAGCGCCGGCCTGACGCCCGCCGACATCGACATCATCGTGTTGGCGACCTCGACACCCAACAACACCTTTCCGGCGACCGCCGTCGAGATCCAGAACCGGCTCGGCATGCATCACGGCTTTGCCTTCGACATGCAGGCGGTGTGCTCGGGCTTCGTCTATGCGGTCACCACCGCCGACCTCTACATCAGAGGCGGTCTGGCCAAGCGCGTGCTGGTTATCGGCGCCGAGACGTTTTCGCGCATCCTCGACTGGAGCGACCGCTCGACGTGTGTCTTGTTCGGCGACGGCGCGGGTGCGTTGGTGCTGGAAGCGGATGAAGGCGCCGGCGGCATTGCCGACCGTGGCGTGCTGGCGATGAGCCTGCGCTCCGACGGCGCCCACAAGGAAAAGCTTTTCGTCGATGGCGGCCCCTCGACCACCGGCACGGTCGGCCATCTCAGGATGGAAGGCCGCGAAGTGTTCAAGCATGCCGTCGGCATGATCACCGACGTCATCGAGGCGACGTTCTCGCAGGCTGGCATCACAGCCGACGACCTCGACTGGTTCGTGCCACATCAGGCCAATAAACGCATTATTGACGCTTCGGCCAAGAAGCTCGGGATTGCCGAACAAAAGGTGGTGGTCACCGTCGATTTGCACGGTAACACCTCGGCTGCTTCCGTGCCGTTGGCGCTTTCGGTGGCGGTCGCCGACGGCCGTATCAAGAAGGGCGACCTCGTGCTCCTGGAAGCGATGGGCGGCGGCTTCACCTGGGGCGCGGTTCTCGTTCGCTGGTAAGTGCCGAACGGTCCGGTTCGGTCCTTGACCTTGACGGATCAATTACTTAGGCTCTGCCTTTGCTTGTACAGATTTATGTTTTTAGAGCTGATGGGACGGTCGCATGGGGGGAAAGACACTTACGCGCGCCGACCTTGCCGAAGCTGTTTACCGGAAGGTCGGCCTGTCGCGCACTGAATCGGCAGAACTCGTCGAAGCGGTACTGGACGAAATCTGCGAGGCCATCGTACGCGGCGAGACGGTGAAGCTGTCGTCCTTCGCCACCTTCCATGTCCGTTCCAAGAATGAACGCATCGGCCGCAATCCCAAGACCGGCGAGGAAGTGCCGATCCTGCCGCGCCGGGTGATGACCTTCAAGTCGTCGAATGTGCTCAAGAGTCGCATCCTGCGCTCGCATCAGAACAGCAAGGCCAAGGGCGGCAAATAAGTCTTCTGCAGCAATTCCAAGAAAAGTGTGACGCGGTTTTCCCGCGAAAGTGCGCAGCGCTTCCCCAGGGAATTTCGTCAAGGATACACAAAGCTTGGTAGTGTCTCGGTTTGAAATCTGAGCCCGCGCTTGTCGCCGTCCGGCTCGAACTCCTATACGCTTAGCGAAAAGCATGGAGGAAATTGGTCGTGAGGTCGACGGTCAGCAAACCTGAGGATGCCGCGACTGCCTTTGCCGATGCTTGGAATCGGCACGATATGGACGATTTCGCAGAGTTATTCGCCGACGATGCAAACTTCGTCAATGTCGTAGGTATGTGGTGGAAGAACCGCGCCGAGATCGAAGGCGCGCACCGCGCGACGCACGAAAGTATGTTTCGTGATAGCCAATTGGACGGCGACGTCTCGTCGGTTGTTGAATTAGCGCCTGGTCTCAATGCCGTTCACTACACATGGACCCTGACCGGCGCATCCGCCCCGGACGGCTCGCCCGCTGGAATCCGAAAAGGCATCCTGCTTCTGATTGTGAAGGAAGAACGGACGGGCTGGCGAATAAAGGTGGCTCAGAACACGGACATTGTTCCGGGAATGATGGCTCCCCCTCCCAACGCAAAGAGATAATCATGCCCGCCGGACCTAAAGGCCAGAAGCGCCCGCCGACGTAATCGGCAACGCCGTCCGCTTCATGCGTATTGCCACTGGCGAGGAAACCGACGACGCACAGGACGACGGCAAGAGCGTCGCCGCCAAAGAGCTTGGCTGGAAGGGCGGTCAGAAGTGCGCCGCCAATATGTCACCAGAGCGGCGCGCCGAGATTGCTAAGAAGGCAGCTGCGAAGCGGTGGGCAAGTAGTCGGCTCGTCCACTTCCACGAGAATTTCCTTGTCCAGTTCCAGTTTGGCTATCAGGCGCTCAATGTCCCGAGCGCCGATCCTGCTACTGACGATGATGCGATAGGTCGCGTCGCGCGACAAAATCCCGTCCTGCAAAATCCGTTCGCCTTCCATGAGAATTGACCCTTTCGCGTGCTGTTGCTTGGCAGGCACTGCCGGGTCTTTCTTCTGCCCGTCCGACTTCTCCAGCCTGGCCCGCTGTTGATCGGAAAGAGGCTTGTCACCCAAACCTTCGGTTGAAAACGGCCCCCGGTTTGACGCCGGGCTTGAATGTTGTTTCATAAACCGCTGAAATAATACCCGATTCGGCAGACTAGGCTGGATCGCCGTCCAGCGTGAGGATTTCGCCCATGGACAAGAGCCCCGACGCTTTCCGCACCATCAGCGAGGTTGCGGAGGATCTCGATCTGCCGCAGCACGTGCTGCGCTTCTGGGAAACCCGTTTCAACCAGATCAAGCCGATGAAGCGCGGCGGCGGCCGCCGCTACTACCGGCCGCAGGATGTCGAACTGATCAAGGGCATCCGCCACATGCTTTATGACCAGGGGTACACGATCAAGGGCGTGCAAAAACTGCTGCGCGAGAACGGCAACCACTTCCTGGTCGCCATCGGCAATGGCGACATGGCGGCCGTCGAGGCGATCTCGCAGCGCAAGCAGGCCGATCAGGTGCCGCTGACGCCGGCCGCCCAGCCGCGCGGCATGGATGACGAGATGCTGGTCGGCCAGCCCAAGGTAAAGCCCAGCCGCCGCTTTTTCGGCCTGGGCAAGACCGAGGAGGAAGGTCCGGTCCAGCCCGGCGCATCGAAACTGTCACGCGACAACCGCGCCTTGCTGCAGGAGGCGCTGTTCGACCTCCTCGAATGCAAGCGTCTGCTCGATCAGGTGCGCTAAGCCTCCAGGCAATTGCCAGAGGCAAGCAAAATCGGAACCGGTTCTGCGGCCATGCGTTTGGCCTTCTCTGAGAAGAAGGAAAACAATCATGGTATCGTTTTCGACCCTCTCCGATGTCGATCTCGAAAAGCAGGTCGCGACCCTTTCCAGGGAGCTCGCCGCCTTGCGCAAAGTCGTGGCCAAACGCGGCGGCGGTTACTACGAGGATGGGCGCGAGGCCGCTGCGGATTACTATGGGCAGCTT
Source organism: Mesorhizobium sp. PL10 (assembly GCF_053714315.1). Lineage (NCBI taxonomy): Bacteria > Pseudomonadati > Pseudomonadota > Alphaproteobacteria > Hyphomicrobiales > Phyllobacteriaceae > Mesorhizobium > Mesorhizobium sp. PL10. Next base: position 31,805 of record NZ_JBSKBR010000010.1, read on the forward strand.
GCCGACCGCATCAGTGATGCCATGCCCGCAATCAGGAAGCAGGGCAGGGCGATCGAAAGGACGGCGCGCGACCATCCGGCAACGGCGGCTGCCGTGGGCCTGGTGGTGGTCGGTCTCGTCGCCAGCCTGTTGCTCAGCCGGCGCTAGACGTCGCACGAGAGAAAATGGCGACCGTCCCATAGACGGTCGCCATTTCCTTGATCAGGGGCCGATTACTTGGCGAGCTTGATCTTGCCCTGCGGCGAAACCTGCGCGGTCTGGCTGCACTTGCCATAGACCGTGCCATTCTTGTCGGTGGCGTCGGTATAGGTGCCCTTGCACTCGATGGAGAGCACCAGGCAATGGCCGGAGCCCTTGCAAACTGCGCCGCCGTCGCCGGTGGGATGTGTGCCGTTGGCGAAAGCCGAGGTCGAAACCGAGGCTGAACCGAAGGCCGAGACGACGAAAGCCGCGGCGAGCGTGATGCGCTTGAAGTTGGTCATTGGAGCATTTCCTTATCTGGATGGGATCGCCGTCATGGCGTCCTTCTGGTTGGGGATCGCCTTCCTGGCGTCCATGCAGGGTTAGTGCGGCTTCCAGACCAAAGGTTCATGCGTGGTTCGAATTTTCTTCGCGTCTTTTCGCGGCGTCGATTTTTAGCCCCGCCAACAGCCCGCGCCTGGTGGGAACGGCTGGCATCGATCATGCAGCCGCTCGATTTCGCGGGCGAACGCGGGATTGGTGGCGGTGCCATAGCCGGCGCCGGGTTAGACGACGATCTCGCCGGCGTAGAGACGATGGATCTGTCAGGTGGCGGCAGCAGTCATTGTCGCCATCTTGGCGCCGCGCTTTCTGCCCCACCCCGCTGCGGCTATAACGCCAATCCAAAGATACCGGCGGAGGAGGCGGGGCGTGGTCGCAAACTACATCGACGAGTTCATCATGTTCTGCGTTGGGCTGTGGGTGACAGGCGTTGGCTTTGGAGTGCTCCAAAGTCCTTTTCAGGCTCAGCCGGGTCAGCAGCCGTGGTGGCTGCAGGTGGCGAAGCATTTCAAATGGATGGGACCGCTCTTGATTTTGATCGCGATAGTGCTCGCGGTCGCAGCGCCATCCTAGCGGGTTCCGGCAACACTGAGGCACCCGCGGTGTCCTGCAGGTGGCAACCGCTGTGCTGCCTCGGCCTTGCGCCTGCTACGTCCGTTGGGCTGCGCTGTGGTTGCTCGCCTTCTGGCGCATGGGCGCCATCGAATCCTGCCTTCACCTTGCCACACCCCGCATGGGAAAAACCAATGGGAAGGCGGCCTTGGCGAGGACTCCAGGGCCAGCCTTCCCATCGGGCAAGTCAGCCGGCTCAGGCCTTCTTGGCTTCCATCTTCTTGTGGTGATGGTGGTGGTGATGATGATGGCGGTGATGCTTCTTGTGGTGCTTGTGGTGATGACGATGGTGATGATGCTTCTTCGCCATCGGAGCTGCGTCCGCGCTGCTGGCGCCGATGATCGGCAGCGAGACAGCAAGGGCGAAAGCCAGCCCGAGAGCCGACAGGAGGGACTTCTTCATGACTTCGTTTCCTTTTCTGCGCGGGCTGAATTTGATCGCCACCGAGCAAGATCGGTGACGTGAACCCCGCAGCCGTGACTATCGCCTCCGAATTTTTCGACAGTTTTTCCGGACTGTAGAATTTTGTTTCTGGATTGTGTCTGGCGTCTGCGCAGGTGCAGGAACCGCCTTCACATCGGCGGAACGATGCCGTTGTTGCCGACCACGACCCGGCCTGCGGTCAGCGTGCCGTCGCTGCCACGCTCGGCGTTGACGAACACCACAGCGCCAGGCTGAAGGTCGGCCGGCGTCGCTGGGGCGAAGGTCACCACCGGTGTCGTCTGCGGGATCGCGATCTGCTTTTTCTGGCCATTGTCGTAGGTCAGCGTCACGGTGCGGCCCGCAATCTCGGTAACATCGGCAACCGTGCCGTTCGTCATCCGGCTGTTGGGCTCGAGATCCCACGGACGGTCGCCTTCGCCGGTGCCTTTGAGCGCAGCCGGGAAGATCACCACTTCCAGCGCGCCGCTGCCGCCATCGACCTTTGAAACCGAGGCAATTCCGAGGAAATCGCCTTGCTTGATATCCCCGGCGTCCGCCTTGGTGACGCCGGAAATCTTCCAGCCTTCAGCCAACGCGATGGCGTCGATGCCGCCTTCACGGGTCTTCACCGTCAGCGTCGATCCGGCAAAGGCGGTAACAGTGCCGCGAATGCGCACGGCGTCGGCTGCTTGCGCCTCGACCAGGCTGCCGCCGGCGAGGCTTGAGATCGTGGCGAGCAGGATGGCTGATGTCTTCAATGTCATGGGATCTGATCCTTTTGGGGAAAGCTGGCCAGATGCAGTTGCCAGCGACATCAGGCTAACGCGCGAACGGGCCGAAACCGCTCAATATTTCGGCGTGCAGTCCTTCAAAAGAACTTGATTGGGAGATCGGGGTGGAGACCCCATATGTGCCGGGCGCCAGCGGTGTTGACGCCGGTTCACGATGCCGTGACGGTCGGTTTGGGTCTTGGCAAATCGCCCTTGAGCGGGCATTGTCCCGGCTCTCAGGCAACACCCTACCATTTTGATCCAAAACTCTTTAGCCCCATGGAGTTGCCAATGCCCCAAAATGCAAAACACGAACCCTTTTCCAGGCTGGCGGCCGATGTTGCGCTTGAGCATCCCGGCCTCAAAGCCATCCGGGAAACAAAGGGATACAGTATTGAAGAGCTTTCCCTGACCTGCGGTCTGTCGACCAGCGAGATTGCCGACATAGAAAGCGGCAAGGACATCGATCCGTCGAAACTTCGTCGGATCGCCGCAGCATTGCAATTGCCTGAAACGGCCTTGATCGATGCCCCAGCGCCGACAGCGCCTGTGGAAAATCGGTCCGTTTCATAAATAGCGACGCCAAGGCGTCTCTCAACACAAGCTCGCCATGGTTTGCCCTGGCGAGCTTTTTCATGGTCGAGTGGTTTGGTAGGTGATTGCCCGCCGGATCGAATGGAGGAGAGACACTGGAAATGAGCCTTGAATCCGTGCGTGCCTTTCTGGCTGCCCATGCGCCTGACGTCGAAGTTTTAGTCACCGAAGCCAGTTCGGCGACCGTGGCGCTGGCTGCAGCGGCGCATGGCGTGCAACCGGCGCAGATCGCCAAGACCATCTGCCTGCGCGTCGGCGAGCAGACAATGTTGATCGTGGCCGGCGGCTTGTCGAGGCTCGACAACCGCAAATTCAAGGACCGCTTCGGCGGCAAGCCGCGCATGCTTGACGCCGACGAGGTTGTCGCCGCCACAAGCCACCCCGTCGGCGGCGTCTGTCCGTTCGGCCTGCCGGCGCCGGTGCCGGTCTATTGCGACGTCTCGCTGCGTGCCTTCGATGAGGTGGTGCCCGCGGCCGGCGCCACCAACGCCGCCGTGCGGCTCAGCCCGCAGCGCATGGCAGAGATCGTCAACGCCGAGTGGGTGGATGTGTGCCAGTAGCGAATCGTCGGCTGGCAGAAGATTGGGCGACTCACTATACGTGACGGAATGAACGACGTTTTTGGCCACATCGCCCATGGTGAGAACGAGCCTTGCCATCGCGGCGCGATACCGGTTGCAAGGACTGCTCGCTACCGTCTGTGGCGAACCCCTGCAGATCTTTGGTACCAGAGGCAGAGGTGGCCACTGTGACCGGCTGGCTACGGCTGAAAAACCCGTTTCGATCCAGGCTGCCATCAAGCGTGACCGTCGGACGTCACACCTATGGGGTGAGCCGGAAGAAGGTGCTTGGAGCGTCTGACGCCACTCCGTTGACCCTTGGGGCGTTCTGTTCGGTCGCCGGCAACGTCAGCTTTGAATGTTCCGGGGGAAGTCACGTGCCTTGGGCTGCAACCACTTTTCCGATCCACAGCCGCATGATGGACTCGACCGATCCCAATGCGCATGGCGGCAAACCCGTCGGCATTACCATCGCCAACGATGTCTGGATCGGCCGCGAGGCACTGATCATGCCAGGCGTCCACATCGCGGATGGTGCTATTGTTGCGGCCGGCGCCGTTGTCACCAAGGATGTGCCGCCATATGCGATCGTCGGCGGGGTCCCAGCCAGGCTTATCCGCTATCGGTTTTCGCAGGACGTCATTGCGAAATTGCTGGCGATCCGGTGGTGGGAATGGAGCGACGAGAAGATCAAGCAGGAGGCTGCTTTTCTCACGGGGCCCATCGAGCCTTTCCTGGAGCGACACGCAGCGTGACCTCGTAAGAAACGAACCTTGTTCGCGAGTGGCTGCAATGCGGCTGAGAAATCACGTGGCCACTTTGGGGGAAGCAGCTAACCGCCTGTGTTGTTTGGTCGGAGTGGCCGGATTCGAACCGACGACCCCTTGACCCCCAGTCAAGTGCGCTACCGGGCTGCGCTACACTCCGGACCGCGCAAAGCCATATATTTTCAAGGGTTATGGTGCAAGCGCTAAAACGGCGCGTTGGACCGGAAAAGTCGCCAGGCATCCAGCCTTGTCGGGGCAACGCCAAGACGGTATGGCTCGCCCAATACCGATAAGAAGGATTGCGCGTGGCAAGTTCCTGTTTTTTTCTAGCGGCTGACGCCAAGTATTTCCCGTATGCATGCTTGGCGGCGCGCAGAATTCTGGACGTTTCGGGAGACGCAACGCCAGGCTTCATCCTGCATGTCGGCGCACGTGATTCCGATATGCGTGTTGCTGACCGCCTGCTGAAGAACCGCCTTCGTATAATGGACGTATCGGCGTTGTTTGCGCAGGCCGGGCATACCTTCCGGCCAAGCAATGTCGGCACCTTTGTTCGGCTTTTCGCCGACCAGCTGCCTCAGTTCGCGGACTATGACCGCATCGCCCATATCGATTGCGATGTTCTCTTCAATCGGGATATCGGTGACCTGGTGGGCCAGATTTTGCATGCCCCGCTGTTGGCCGCCCATGACGATTATATGTACTTCCGCCCGGGCTACCGGCAGAAGTTGTCGATGCAGCCGGGAGCGCCCTACTTCAATGCGGGGATCATCGTCTTCAATATGCCGGCGGTGCGTGAACAGGGCCTTTTGCACCGCGCCAGGGACGTGGCCATCGCCGGGCAGATGAACGATCAGAACGCGCTGAACATCGTCTTCGAGGGCAAGTGGCAGACGATGCATCCGAACTGGAATTTGATGTCCAACGATACGAAGGAGTTTCGGTTCGCCCAAGCCTATGCGCGGCATTTCGCGGGTGGCAAGCCGTGGGGGAGCCAGGTCGACGTGGAGCCGGAGGCGCTTGCCGTCTGGCGCGGTCTGGCAAGGGATACGCCCTGGGTCCAGCCCTTCCGGCAGCGCATTCCGTTCGAGCGCGGCGTCATGAGGCGGTTCGCCCGCAGGTTCGACGGCATCATGGGGATGCTGCCGAACAAGGACCGATATCGGCGGCGCGCCCGCTACGATGGCAGCAAGGTGCATAAGATGTATGCCGAGCATGCCGATACGGGGGCGATGGCTGTGCAGTTTTCAGAAAGACTCGGCGGATTCGACTGAGAGCTGGAACGAACATTGACGGCTAGGGAATCAGGCATCGAGTGGTGTGATATGTCACAGAAATCGTGTTTCTTTTTCGCCGCCGACCAGAAATTCTTCCCCTTTGCCTGTCTGGCGGCACGCCGCGTTCTGGATGTCTCCGCCCCCGTCGACGGCTTTATTCTGCACACGGGTATTATTCCCGCCGAAGACCGGATCGTCGGCGAGCGCTTGCTCGGCGGGAGGATCGGCATCATCGACGTAACGAAATTCATGGAAGCGACGAACTTCAATCGTGGAACGCATCCCACCCTTGCAACTTACATCAGGCTGTTCGCCGACCAATTGCCTGAATTCGAGCCATATGACCGTATAGCCTATTCCGACGCAGATGTGCTTTTCAACAGATCGATAGCCGACCTCTGCAACGTCCCGCTCAACGCTCCGCTGCTGGCCTCACATGACGAGCAGACCTATTTCGACGCAAAGTATCGACAGCATCTGCACATGCAGCCCGGGGCGCCGAAGTTCAATGCCGGCGTTCTGGTGTTCAACATGCCGCTGGTCAGGCAAGAGAGGCTACTGGAGCGTACCCGTCAGCTGGCGTCCGAGCAGGTCTATGGCATGGATCAAGGTGCGTTGAACCTGGCTTTCGAGGGCAGGTGGCAGACGATGCATCCGTTCTGGAACGTGATGACCAACTATACCAGCCAGATCCCTTTCAGCAGGTGCTACGCCCGCCACTTCGCATGGGGCAAGCCTTGGGATCGTCCACCGATCGGTGTCGAGGTCGACGCCATGGCAATCTATCGCGATCTGGCGAAAGACACGCCCTGGGCCGGGCGTTTCAGCCGCAGCTGGCCGATCAAGCGAGGCATCATGAAGAACCTCGGACGCAAGTTCGACGCCATCAGCGGCATTTTGCTGGACGACGAGAAGCGCAAACGCAGGGCGCGATTCAACGCCGAAAAGGTCAGCGCCGTTTTTGCCAGCCACGCCGACAATTCGATGCTTGCCGTGCAATACCCCGAGCGGGTTGCCGGCATCGCGAGATAGGTAAAAATTTCTGCAATCCATCGGCAGGGCGGAGTCATCCGAACTCGGCGGCTTTCCCATCGGTTCGGATTGCCGCCTCCGCCCTCAATCCCCGCTGATGCCTGTATTCCAGCGCGATCGCGCCCCAGATCAGGCCAAGCAGCAGGTAGACATGGCGCCAGTGGTCGATGTCGATGAAGGTTCCGAGCCCGATATTGCCGATGAAAGCGACGTAGGCGCAGAGCAGATAGGGTTGCCACGGCCGGTCGCGCAAAAGGATGCGGAAGCCGGCGGCGATCGTCCACAGCGTCAGCGACAGGAATGAGACGAAGCCGAGCCAGCCATAGTCCATCAGCGTCTTCAGCCAGATGTCGTGCGTGTCTTCGCCGAAGATGGTGCCGAACACCAGCGGACCGATGCCGAGCGGATGCTCGAGCGCCATCTGGAAGCCGATCGTGTAGCGGGCGAAACGGCCAAGACGCGCCGTGTCATAGCTCTGTTCCAGCTGGGCGCGGCTGGAAAACATCTCGCTGACGCCCGGCAGCTGCAGGATGACGATCATCGCGACCACCAGCAGCGTGACCGCCGCAATTGTCATGATGACGACGCGCAGCCGGAACTTGCCGCTGTTGCTCTGCAGGAACAGGGCGCCGGTAAGCAGGATGGCCGAGACGGCGAACATGCCCCAGGCGCCGCGCGAGAAGGAAAAGAAGATGCCGGCGGTGATGATCAGCAGCGGCACCGCCAGCAGCGGCATGCGCGCGATCGACCCGGTCAGAAGCAGATAGAGCAGATAGATGCCGGGCAGCACCAGGAACGGCCCGAACACGTTCGGATCCTGGAAGGCGCCCTGGGCGCGGTCGTATCTGGTGAAGATGTCTGCGCCGGGAAAAGCGTGGAAATAGCCGGCAATGCCAAGCAGCGCCGTCACCACCGCCGAGAAGACATAGGCGATGAAGATGAGCCGGTACAGGCTGGGTTGCACCGCCGTCACCGACGAGAAGAACACTGCGGTGAAGGCGAGGAACAGCGACACGGCGAGATAGAGCGGTGTATTGGCGAGATCGGCCATCTGCGTCATCGCAATCATGCCGCCGATGTTCATCGTGATCAGCAGCACCAGCAGCGGCGCGGCAGCGCGCGAAATGCGCAGGCCAAACAGCGCCCACACGCCGATCAGCCCGACCATGAAGAGATCGTAGGGCGCCGGCTCGTCGATGACGAAGCCCGAGAGGAAGACGCCAAAAAACACTGCGCCTGAGGATATCAGTGCGATCAGCTTGGCGTTGACCATCGAAGGCGGCAACGCGCTGACCGCGGCCCGCGGCAGCGGGTTGACCGCCGAATGCGGCGCCTCATGGGAAATCGCGCTCAATAGGCGTTTTCCGTATTGAGCAGCCGCAGCGGCGTCAGGATCAGGATGCGCAAATCGAACAGCATCGACCAGTTCTCGATGTAGTAGAGGTCGTACTCCGTGCGCATGCGGATCTTTTCATTGGTGTCCATCTCGCCGCGCCAGCCATTGATCTGCGCCCAGCCGGTGACGCCGGGCTTGACCTTGTGGCGGGCGAAATAGCCGTCCACCACCTCATTGTAGAGAAGGTTGTGCGACTGCGCGGCGATCGCGTGCGGGCGCGGACCGACCAGCGACAGCGTGCCGAACAGCGAGTTGAAGAACTGCGGCAGTTCGTCGATCGAGCTCTTGCGGATGAAGCGGCCGACGCGGGTGACTCGTGGATCGTTCTTGGTCACCGTCTGCTTGGCGCTCGGGTCCGAGCGGTCGGTGTACATGGAGCGGAATTTATAGACTTCGACAATCTCGTTGTTGAAGCCGTGGCGCTTCTGCTTGAACAGCACAGGCCCCTTGCTGTCGAGCTTGATGGCGATGGCTGTCGCCAGCATCACCGGTGAAAACAGGATGATGCCGATCAGCGAGAAGACGATGTCGAAAGCGCGCTTGGCGACCGAATCCCAGTCGTTGATCGGCCTGTCGAAGATGTCGAGCATCGGCACCGAGCCGATGTAGGAATAGGCGCGCGGGCGAAACTGCAGTGCATTCGAATGCGCTGAGAGCCGGATGTCGACCGGCAGCACCCAGAGCTTCTTGAGCAGCTGCAGAACGCGCGTTTCAGCAGTCAGCGGCAATGACACGATCAGCATGTCGATGCGTGCGATACGGGCGAATTCCATCAGCTCCGAAATGGTGCCGAGCTTGGGATAGCCGGCCACGATCGGCGGCGAGCGCTTGTCGCCGCGGTCATCGAAGATGCCGCAGATGCGGATGTCGTTGTAGGGCTGTTTTTCGACCGAGCGGATCAGCATTTCGGCCGCCTTGCCTCCGCCGACGATGACGGCGCGGCGTTCCATGCGGCCATCGCGCGCCCAGCGCCGGATCAGCATCGACATCACCAGCCTGAGGCCAAACAGCAGAAGCAGGCCGACAACGAACCATGTGCCGAACAGCAGGCGCGAATAGTCCTCCGACATCTTCATGATGAAGGCCGTCAGCGCCATCAGCGCGAACGTGCCTGCCCATACCATCAGCACGCGGCCGAAACTGGAGACCGGCCGCATCAGGGCCGAGATCTGGTAGCAATCGGAGACGTCGAGCAGCATCACGGCCAGGAACGAGGCCGCGGCGATGGTCACCGGATATTGCCAGGCGAGGTAGTTGAAGAAGCCGACAAAATAGATGTAGAGCGCAAGCCCCGACAGGAACAGCAAGGCGAATTCGACGATGCGCAGCACGCCGCTGACCATGACCGGCGACATCGTATCGCGGCGGTATTGCGAGGCGACCTGGCGGGCAACACTGTTCATGCCGCCGGGCGTGGGGCTCTCGGCAGGACCGTCGAATTTGCGCACCGCATCGGCCGAAAAGCGGCGCGTGGGGTCGGTCTCGTTCATCGCGTTTCCCACAAGCTTCCGCCATGACCATAGCGGAATACAGCTAAAAAAATCTTGAGACAACCTGTGGTTTTGGTAGGTAGCCTATTTGCTGAGCGCGGCGAAATAGGCCTTTTCGATGTCGGCAGCCATCACATCGGCGCCGAATCGCGCCTTGAGGGTGGCGGTATCGGGCATGGCGCGCCGATAGGCGTCGAGATCGCGTAGCGCCGCGCCCATCTTGTCGCCGAGTTGGCGGGCGTCAGGACGGATCAGGGCAGGGGATTCCTCGCCGAAGATTTCGGGTATGCCGCCGACGGCGGTGGCGATCATCAGCCTGCCGGCGGCCAGTGTCTCCAGCACGATATAGGGCATGGCTTCCGCGCGCGACGGCACGACCACCAGGTCGGCCAGTGCAAAGGCGTCCCTGGCCGGCATTGGTGGCAGAAAGCGAACCTGTTTTTCGAGCCCCAGCCGTTTCACCTGCGTGTGGTAACGTGGCAGGTCGTCGCCGTCGCCGACCATGACTGCGGTCAAGCGACGCTCGATCTGCGTGCCGGCCAGCGCCAGTGCGTCGATGAAGATGTCCGGGCCTTTGAGGTCGCGCATCATGCCGATGTAGAGCAGGTCAGCCGCATCGGGCAGCGTGGTCACCGGCTCGAACTCGGCGGCGCGCAGCCCGTTATAGACCAGCGTGTTGGGGATCGGCGGCTCGCCGACCTTCCTGCGATAGGTGCGCCGCTCATAGTCGGAGACAAACAGCAGGCAGTCGGTGAAGCGCGCCATGAAGCGCTCCAGCGCGAAGAACAGCTTCCCGGTGGTCGTCGTTTCGTCATAGTGGAGGGAGCCACCATGCGGCGAATAAAGGCGGGCTACGCGAGACCTTGATACCCGCAACAATGAGCCGAACAGACGGGCATAGGCGCCACCTTTGGCGCCGTGCCCATGCAACACGTCCGGCCGCAATTCCTTGATGATTCGATAGGTACGCCAGGCGGAGGCGAGGTCGCCCGGCCCGACATGGCGCTGCATTGGCGTGCGATGGATACCCAGCGCCAGGCTGTCCTTCATCTGGCCGAACAGGCGTTCCTCGAATTCGCCGCCTGTGGTCGAATCGCAGACGATGCCGACGACGTGCCCGGCGGCGAGCTGTGCCTCCGTCAGGTCGCGCACATGCCGGAAGATCCCGCCGACGGGTGAGCGAAAGCAGTGGACGATCCTGAGCTGGTCCGCCACGTTGGTGTCAGAACAGGCGTTCGCGAACGTAAACCGTATCGCCGGGCAGCAAGGGGTCGGAGGTGACCACCCTGCCGGTCATCACCTTGCCGTTGATGTCGCGGGTGATGTCGACGCTTTCCTGGTTGGCGCGTGGCGAGAAGCCGCCGGCAATCGCGATCGCCTTCTGCACGGTCAGGCCCGGCACATAGGAATACTGGCCGGCCGCGCCCACTTCGCCCATGACGAAGATCGGCCGGTAGCGGTCGATCTCGACCGACACATCGGGGTCGCGCAGATAGCCCTGTCGCAGTTTGTCGGCGATCTCTTTTTCCAGCTGCTGGGCCGTGTGACCACGTGCCGGCACGGCGCCGACCAGCGGGAAGGACATGTAGCCGGACTGGTCGACGCTGTAGGTGTTGGTCAGCCCATCCTGCTCGAACACGGTGACGCGGACACGGTCGCCGGCGCCGAGCCGGTAGGGCTGGTCGAGCACTTCGTGGAAAGCCGCCGGCGTCGGCCGGTAGCTGGAGCAGCCGGCGAGCATCGACACGGCCAGCAGAGCGCGAAACAGACCAGCAGCGCTTTTCATGATCGGACACACACCTTCGTCGCTGTGGCCGCCATGACGCGGCGGCAAACCTTAAGGATATGGGTTCGTTATCATCCTGTTAGGGTTAATGGCCGGTAAAGGGACGCGGCCGATTTGGTGGCAATCGACAAAAGCCGAGTAGTTTCATGGCTTTTGTTTGCCTGATGTCAGCAAACCCTAACGGGTGCTTACCGCCATCTTAACGCCTGAGTTACCATAGTTGTTTACGGTACTCTTAGACTCATGTTCCGGAGCAGGAATGCATGTCCGTTCAGTCCGCGGCCGCAGATGTCGATGTCGACCTGAGACAGCTCTTCGCCAGCCTGGCGAGGAACTGGCTGCGCATCCTTGTGGTCACGCTCGTCGTCACCGGTCTCGCCTTCGCCTTCGCCTGGCTTGCCACGCCGCACTACAAGGCGACGACGCAGCTGAAAATCCAGTTGAACGAATCGGCCTATACGCGGCCTGCCGGAACTAATGAAGACGACAAACCTGTGCTCGACGCGGAAGGCGTGGCAACAGAGGTTCAGGTCATTTCCTCGTCCGACATTCTCAATAAGGTGGCTGAAGATCTGGATCTGGGCGACAAGCCGGAGTTCAACGATGCGCTTGGCATGTCGCCGGTAAGCCGGCTTCTGGTCATTGCCGGGCTGAAGAGCGACCCGCAAGAGATTCCGCTCGAAGAGCGCGTGCTGATGAAGTTGCGCGACAAGCTCAACGTCTATGGCGTGGAAAAGACGCGTGCCATCGCCGTCGAATTTTCCTCGGAAGATCCCAAGCTTGCCGCCGACATTCCGAATGCCATTGCCGCCCGCTACCTGGCCTACCAGGCGGATGCAAAGACCAAGTCGAACGCCGCCGCGACCGCCTTCCTGGGACCGGAGATAGAGGATCTGCAGAAGCAGGTGAGGGATGCCGAGGCCAAGGTCGCGGCCTTCCGTTCCGCCCAGTCGGACCTGTTGATGGGCGGCAACAATTCGGTGCTGGCGACACAGCAATTGTCCGAACTGTCGACCGAACTGTCGCGCGTGCGCGCCAACCGCGCTTCGGCCGAGGCTACGGCTGAAAGGGTGCGCCAGGCCTTGCAGAATGGCGGCTCGCTGGACGCCGTACCGGAAGTTCTGTCTTCCGATCTGATTCAGCGGCTGCGCGAGCGTCAGATCGAGCTCAGAACCAACATCGCCGATCTTTCCACAACCTTGCTCGACAACCATCCGCGCCTGCGGGCGCTGAGGTCGCAGCTTGCCGATCTCGACGGTCAGATCCGCGTCGAGGCGCAAAAGATCATGCGCGGGTTGCTGACGCAGGCGCAGACCGCCCAGGCGCGCGAAAACCAGCTCATCTCGGACGTCAACAAGCTTAAGGCGGCGGCGTCGCGGGCCGGCGAGGAACAGGTCCAGCTGGATGCGCTGCAGCGCGAGGCGAATGTCCGGCGCCAGCAGCTTGAATCCTATATGGCGAGTTTCCGCGAAGTGTCCTCGCGCAAGAATTATCTGCCGGTCGATGCCAGCGTGTTTTCCGAGGCGCGCGTGCCGTCCGAACCCTATTTCCCCAAACTCGTCCCGATCGTCGGCGCCGCCTTCGTCGGCTCGCTGCTGCTGATGTCGATCATCACGCTTCTGCAGGAGCTGTTTTCGGGCCGCGCCATGCGTCCGGCCCCCGGCGCCCGCTTGGAGCGCATCGAACAGGTTGCGATGCCAGCCGCGTCGGTGCCGGCTGTTGAGCCGGCGACGGTTGCGGTCGAAGAGGCGGAAGATCGGCCGGCGGACATGGAAGCCGAACTGGAGCCGAAGGCGGCTCCCGGGTCGACTCCCACAGCGCTGGAAGAAGCTGTGGTCGCTGACGCCGAACCCGAACCGGTACGCTCCAGCCTTGGCGAGATCGATGTCGAGAAGGCGGCGGAAAAGCTGATCGCCAGCGGCGCTGCGCGCGCCATCTTCGTGTCGCCTGAAGGCGACGAGGCCGCGGCCTCGGCCGTGCTGGTGGCGCGCGAAGTCTCCGACGCCGGCCTGCGCGTGCTGTTGCTCGACCTGACTGCATCGGGCGCTGCCTCGCGACCGATGCTGGACAGCGGGCTGTTCCCCGGCATCACCAATCTGCTGGCTTCGGAAGCGCAGTTCAGCGAAGTCATCCACGCCGACCTCTATTCCGACTGCCATGTCGTTCCCGTCGGCACCGCCGATCCGGTCCGCGCCATGCGCGCCTCCGACCGGCTGCCGATCATCATGCAGTCGCTGACCACGGCCTATGATCTGGTGATTGTCGAATGCGGACCAGCCGATGCGCACGGCATCGGCCGACTCGTCGGCGACAGCACCGAGGTCTTCCTCTCCATGCTGCAAGCGGACGATGAGGTGGCGCAGGCCGCCGTCAAGCTGATCGAAAGCGGCTATCCCGATCTCACTCTGGTGACGCCGGTAGGCCATGAGACGCCGGGAAACCCCGTGCCGGGACGACGTAGCGCCGCCTGAGACATCAGACACTTCTACTTAGGCGGCGCCCACCAGTTTCTTGCAGAGTCGATCGACCATCGCGCGTCGGTTCACAAAACCGAGCTCTCAGTCGCACGTCTTGAAGAAACGCAAACGCCTGGCCAAGCATGTCAGGCTGCGCCGATCTACCCCAACTCCAGGGTCGTCACACCAAATATTCGGCGAGGGTCGACCTTCGGAGGCGGGCCTTTGTACATGCGGGTGGTGGTGAAGGTCGGCCTGAAACCAATCGCTGCAAGCGCCGTAGTGAAATCCATATTGTCGGCTGGAACGTCGATATGCAGGTCACCGCCTTCGCAGGCTCCAGCCAGGCCGTCCAGGAGTTGCATCGCGGTCTCGGTATCGTCGGCAAACAGCGGGCCGATCTTGTAACCTGAACGGCACGGACGAACCACGGCGTAACCTTTGGTGCCGAGTGAACTGATTGCGGCGAACCCGCAATGCGGTGGTTGCGCCCAACGGTGTAGGAAGGCTCGCCGAGGTGCGGGAAAACAGCGGGCGTCGTAGGCGATGATGTCGGGCATGAGTTGTGTGGTTATCGTGCGCACCCCTTCGCTTCGGACGGGCGGGGTCGCGATACGGCCGCTGAAGCGGATGGTTTCGTAAGCTGGCCTGAATCCCCTACGCCGGTAGTTGGCCAACTGCGCCGCGACGCCGTCGAGCCCGACTGTTCGGCCGGCCAGCCTGGCCATGCCGGCGCTCCAGACCGCTTTGCCATGGCCTTGGCCGCGCATGTCTGGTCGGCAGATGTAGAGACCGATGAAACCGAAATTGCCGCCATAGGCGACAGCCGAGATGGCGGCGATCATCTCGTTGCCGACAAAGGCGCCGATGAAGCCTTCAGGGTCGGTCGGCTGAAATGCGGCGGCATCGTCAAGGCCAGGGTTCCACCCTTCAGCTGCCGCCCAGTCGATGAGAACGGCCAGTTCTTGTAGTGACAACGCACGGATGGTCGGCTTCATGGCTCACTCTGCGGCGATAGTCCAGGCGAGAAGAATTTCAGCATACCGCGATAGGACTTGGCCAGCGGGCTGGCATAGGCACCGCGCTTCGAGGTCGACAGCCCCAATGCGATCAGCACCTCGGCCTGCTTGATCGCCGCGCCGACGCCGTCGATGACCGGCAGGTCGAACTCCTCCTTCAATTGGTAGGCCAGGTCGGCCATGCCGGCGCAGCCCAGTACGATGGCCTCCGCTCGGTCCTCCTCAATGGCACGGGCAATCTCGCCGCGCAGTTTCTCGACGGCGCCCGACGCCGGATCCTCAAGGGCAAGGACCGCAATGTCGGCGGCGCGTACACGGGCGCGCCCGGACATGCCGTAGCGCTGCACCAGCCCCTCGACAGGGACACGCGAGCGTTCGGTCGTCGTTACGACTGTGAAGCGCTGGGCAATGTACGAGGCGACACTGAGTGCGGCCTCACAGATGCCGATGACCGGAATGGAGGCCATGGCGCGTGCGGCGTCCAGGCCGGTATCGTCGAAGCAGGCGATGATGGCCGCCTGCGCACCGGCACGTTCGCCGGCGGCGATCTCCAGCAAAAGGCCGGGCACGGCCAATGCTTCGTCATAATAGCCCTCGATCGAGGCCGGCCCCATCGAGGAGGTGACCGCGATCACCTCTGTCCGCGCGCCGGCAACGCCGCGCGCCGCCGCGGCGATCGTCTCGGTCATGCTCGCCGTCGTGTTGGGGTTCACCACCAGTATCTGCACAATCAAGCCCTGGCCCGCCTGCGGCCGACATAGAGGATGGCGCCCAGTGTGGCCAGGATCACCAGGAAGGAGAACACGGTGGTCACCGTGCCCAGTGCGTAGAGCACCGGCGTCGTGACATTGGTGGTCATGGCGTAGATCTCGAGCGGTAGCGTGTTGAAGGTGCCCGACGTCATCAGCGTGCGGGCGAACTCGTCATAGGACAGCGTGAAGCCGAACAGGCCGACGCCAATGAGGCTCGGCGCGATCATTGGCAGCACGACATGGGCGAAGGTCTGCCAGGAGTTGGCGCCCAGGTCACGCGCGGCTTCCTCATAGGCGGGCGAGAAGCGGTTGAAGACGGCGAACATGATGAGCACGCCGAAGGGCAAGGTCCAGGTGAGGTGCGCGCCGAAGGCTGACGTGTACCAGGCCGGGCGAAAGCCGACCTGCTGGAAGACGACGCCGATGCCCAATGAAATGATGATCGAGGGTACGACGAGGCTGGCGACCGCCAGGTAGAACAGCGCGGTGGCGCCACGAAATTTTTGCCGGAAAGCGAGCCCTGCCAGCAGCGACACGACGACGGTGACGGTCATCACCATCAGGCCGAGCACCAGCGAGCGCTTGAAGCTGCCGCCGAAATCGCCGACCGCCTGGCGTTCGAACAGATTGGCGAACCAGTGCAGCGATACGCCATTGAGCGGGAAGGTGAGGCCGCCGGTCTCGCCTTGGAAAGAAAGGATCAGGATCGCCGACAGCGGGCCATAGAGGAACAGGACGAACAGAGTGAAGAAGGCGGCAAGCACATAGAATTCGAGGGTGCGTTTTTCGTGGCTCACCTCAAAGCTCCTTGCGGATGTCGACGATGCGCAGGACGCCGGCGACCATCAACAGCACCAGCACCAGGAGCACGACCGCGTTGGCGGCGGCTGCGGGATACTGCAGCAGCGACATCTGGTTCTTCATCATCAGTGCGACCGATGCGCTCTGGCCGCCCGACATCACCTGCACGGTGGAGAAATCGGCCATCACCAGCGTGACGACGAAGATCGTGCCGATCGCCATGCCGGGCTTGGCCAGCGGGATCACGACGTTCCACAGCACCTGCCAGCCAGAAGCGCCGGCATCACGCGCCGCCTCGAACAGCGAGCGGTCGATACGCATCAACGTATTGAAGATCGGCGTCACCATGAACAGCGTATAGAGATGCACCATGGCCAGCACGACCGCGAATTCGGAATAGAGCAGCCACTCGATCGGCTTCGGCACCAGCCCCATGTGCACCAGCGTCGAATTGATCAGCCCGTTGCGGCCAAGCACCGGGATCCACGAGATCATGCGGATGATGTTGGAGGTCAGGAACGGCACCGTGCAGACCAGGAACAGCACCATTTGCATGGCCGTGGTGCGGATGTGGAAGGCAAGGAAATAGGCGACCCAGAAGCCTATGAACAAAGTCAGCGCCCAGACGATGGCGGCGAACTTGATGGTGTTGAGATAGGTCTTCCACGTCACCCAGGAGCCAAGCACGTCGGAATAGTTCGTCGTCAGGAAATCCGGATACATGGCAGCGAAGTCGTAATCCCAGAAAGACACGACGGCGATCATGATGATGGGCAGCAGCAGGAACGCACCGAGGATGAGTGCCAGCGGCGCTGACTGCAAATAGGGCGCGACGGCACCGAGCGAGAAGCGGCGGCGCTTGCTGGGACTGGCGGCGGCGATGGCGGGGCGTTCGAGCGCGACTGTCATCCATGCTCTCGGGTTTGGCGATGCGGCCGGAACCGCGTTCCCTTCTCCCGGAAGTGGGAGAAGGGGTAGAGGAGGGATGCTGCTTGTTCCCTTACGCCGCGATAAACTCGTTCCAGCGCTTCACCATGTAGCGGTCCTCGTCCATGACCGAGTTCCAGCAGGCGACCTTGCCCATGCGCTCTTCGAACGAGCCGCCGTCGCGCACGGCGCCGGCCTTTTCCATGACGGTGCCATCCGGTGCCTTGATCTCGCCCTTGGCAGGCTTGCCCTCGATCCAGTAGCCCCATTCGTCCTCGGACATGAACTTCTTGGCCGAGACCATATTGGCCGAGTAGTAGCCTTGGCGATTGAGATAGCCGCCGACCCAGCCCGACGTATACCAGTTGATGTATTCGTAGGCCGCGTCGAGCTCGGCACCCTTGAGATGCGCGGCAAGGCCAAGGCCGCCGCCCCATGAGCGGTAGCCTTCCTTGAGCGGCTGGAAGCGGCAGGCGATGCCCTTCGAGCGCACGGCAGCGACCGCCGGCGACCACATGGACTGGATGACCACTTCGCCCGATGCCATCAGGTTGACGCTCTCGTCGAACGACTTCCAGAAGGCACGGAACTGGCCGGCCTGCTTGGCTTTGATCAGGAAGTCGATGGTCTTGTCGATTTCTTCCTTGGTCATGTTGCCCTTGTCGGCATATTTGATGTTGCCGGTGGCCTCCATGATCATGGCCGCATCCATGATGCCGATGGATGGGATGTTGAGAATCGCGGTCTTGCCCTTGAAGGCCGGGTCCATGATGTCGGCCCAGGTGGTGATGTCGCGGCCGACGAGGTCGGGCCGGATGCCCAACGTATCGGCGTTGTAGATGGTCGGCACCATGGTGAACCAGTTGGTCGGCGCCTTGGCGAAGGTCTTTGAATCCTGCGCCTCGACATAGCCGACGGTGTGCGGCGCGGTGCCCTGGGCGATGACGCTATCCGGAGTGAGCTTGCCGGTTTTGAACAGCGGCACCAGCTCGTCGTAATATTTCAACTTGCTGACATCCATCGGCTGAAGCACGCCGCTCGGGAACACCTTCTTGCAGATCCAGTATTCGATGTCGGCAATGTCGTAGCTGTCGGGCTGGGTCACGGCGCGCTGAGCTGCGGCATCGGAATCGGTCGCCGTCATTTCCAGCGTGATACCGAGGTCGGCCTTGCACTTGTCGGCAATGGCATTCAGGTTCGACACGCCGGTGCCGAATTGGCGCAGCGTGATGTTGGACTGCGCCCAGATGGTCGGGAAGCCTGTGATGGCGCCCGAGCCCGCGGCGAGGCCGACGGCAGCGGCCCCCGTCTTGAGCAGAGAGCGGCGCGAAATTCCCGTTTTTGTTTCAGTTGTCTTTGTCATGTTCATTCCCCTGTCTTGTTTTGGTTTGGTGCGTCACTGAGTGTTGAATGAAGGCGGTCATCAATTGAGACGGCCAAGAACGACCGCGTCCTGCCGGTCCCAGGCGAGCGGCACGGCATCGCCGACGGCGACCGGTTTTGCGAAGAAATCAGAATCGTCGACGATCACCGTGAAGTCGTCGATGCCGGCGCCGTTGACCGACAGCTTTACGGAATGGCCGCGATACTCGATGTTTGAGACGATGCCAGTGAAGCCGAGGCCGGGTGAGGGCGCTTCACCGATGCGCACATGGTCGGTGCGGATGGCGATGTCGATCGGTGCGCCCGCATCCTGGCCCTGGCCGCTTGCGGCAAGGGAGCCGCCGCCATTGACGTCGAAGACCACCATGCCGTCGCGTGCGCCGGTGACGCGGCCCGAGATGACGTTATGGTCGCCCATGAAGCGAGCGACGAAGGCCGTGGCCGGCCGCTCGAACACCTCGCGCGGGGGCGCGGCCTGTTCGATGCGGCCGTCATTCATCACCACGATCAGGTCCGCCAAGGCCATGGCTTCCTCCTGGCTGTGGGTGACGTGGACAAAGGTGATGCCAAGCGAGGTCTGCAATTTCTTCAGTTCGGCGCGCATGCGTATCTTCAGGAACGGGTCGAGCGCCGACAGCGGCTCGTCGAGCAGCAGCGCCTCGGGATCGGTGATCAGCGCCCGCGCCAACGCCACGCGCTGCTGCTGGCCGCCGGAAAGCTGCGCCGGCTTGCGCGTCGCATAGGTCTCCATCTGCATCAGCTTGAGCATGTCGAGCGCCTTGGCGCGGCGCTGCTCCTTGTCGATGCCCATCATCTTCAGGCTGAAGGCGACATTGTCGACAAGGTCGAGATGCGGGAACAGTGCGTAGGACTGGAACATCATCGCGGTGCCGCGCTTGGCCGGCGGCAGGTCGGTGACGACGGTGTTGCCGAGCCGCACATCCCCCGACGAAATGCTTTCGTGCCCGGCGATCATGCGCAGTGTCGAGGTCTTGCCGCAGCCGGAGGGCCCGAGCAGGCAGCAATAAGTGCCTGCCGGTATCTTCAGGCTGATCTGTTCGACAGCGGTCGTCATTCCGTAAACTTTCGAAACGGACACTATGTCGATCTCGGCGGCTTTGGACATTCACGCTTTCCCGTTTGGTCGCATTAACCAAAGCATCATGCGTGCCAGTTCGGTGGCGCTCGGCCAAGCGATTGAATTGTCTGAAAAATCAGGATTCCGAATTGCTGCCTATCTGGGGGGCCGCCTTGTGCATTGCACAAATTATGAGCGATTGTGCTCGATCTGCACAAAAATCGTATGCAATCTTTTTTGCGTTCGTGTCCACCTTGCCTCTCGTGCGGCGAGGACGAGTCGCGCTAGAAGAGGCCAGGAACATCATCGCCATGAACATTGCCGATCAGATCTATTCCGCAGCCGATAGCGCCAATCAGGATCGCGCCCAGGCGATCCGCGACAATCTGCGCGACGCCATCGTCGACCGTCGGCTGGCGCCCGGCACCAAGCTGTCGGAAGGCGAGGTCGGCACGCTGTTTGATGTCTCGCGCACCGTCGCGCGCGCAGCGCTGCAGATGCTGTCCTTCGAGGGGTTGGTGCGTACTGAGCGAAACCGAGGTGCCTTCGTTGCCAACCCTTCGCCCGAGGAAGCGCGCCAGGTGTTCGCCTCCCGCCGGCTGATCGAGCCTGGCATCGCGATCGCTGCTTGCGGGCGCATAACCGCGGCCAACCTCGCTGCGTTCAGGGCGCAACTCGATGAGGAAGGTCGCTTCATCGCCGAACGCGGCCCGACCGCTCGGCGCTCAGAAATCAAGGCATCGGGCGATTTCCACCTGCTGCTCGCCTCCGTCGCCGGCAATGCCATCCTGCAGCGTTTCATGGAGGAACTGGTGGCGCGTTCGTCGCTGGTCATCGCCCTTTACGGACGGTCCGGCGTTTCGGCCTGCGGGCACAGCGAGCACACGGAAATTGTCGGCGCGCTGGAGAGCGGCGATTGCGGATTGGTGAGCCGACTGATGCTGCACCATATCGACCACATAGAAGCTGATCTCGACCTGCGAGTCAGGGCCGGTCCGGCGCTACGCGAAGCTCTCAATTTTTGACGCTAGTTTTCGTCGTCGGCAGCGGCGGGCACTGCCTGTCCGGCAGCCTTGCGGCGCAGCAACTTGGTCAGCTTCCAGACCGTCGGATTGTTCTTGATGTAGGCTTTGGCCCGCGCCCCCTGTCGCAGCGCCGACGCGAGGGCGCGTCCCTTCAGTGTCAAGGGCACCAGCACCTCGAAATGCCGGGTCTCGATATCGCACCAAAGCCGCTTGTAGGGTTCATCGCCGACCGAGAAGTCATAGACTTCGAAACCTGTCTGGCAGGCTTCCTGGATGTTGTCGAAGAACAGGAAGTCGCCGGGGCTGGTGTGGCCGAGATCGTCCTCGGCAATGGCGCCGAATTCGCAGATCAGGCGTTTGCCTGAGCGGCTCGAGCCGGTGATGGCGCGCAGCTTGCCGGCGACCTCAAGCCCATGCAGCAGGAAGGATGGTTTTTCCTCGGCAAGTGCGTCGACGAACAGTGCGCGGAAGAAGGCACGCACCTCCGGTTCGCCGAAGACATTTGCGATGCCCATCTTGGCGAAGCGGAACTCCTTCATGGCGAAGAAGGCATCGAGCAGCCTGTCCACCTCTTCCGGTGTCCGCGCTTCGATGCGGCGATGGCTGCCGACAGCCTCGAACTTGCGCGTCTGCGAACGGTGCTTCTTGCGCTTGCGCTTGCCACTCGCACGCGACAGCAGCGCATCGAAGCCACCATCGAGGTCGATGGCGAGCGACAAATTGGGGCTGGGGAAATGTGCGAATGCCGCCAATGGATTGGCAATGCCATCAAGGTCAGGCAGCAGCCTTTCCAGCGCAACAAGATCGATATCGGGACGCGCCTTGGCGATTGCCGTCAAAAGGGTGCGGACGGCCGGGGCATCGGCCTTTGCTAGCCATGCTTTATCAGCGGCGGCGAAATTGCCGTTGGCGTGACGCCCGCCCAAAAAACGGGCGACACGGAATGGACCGGATCGCGTGATTTCCAGTGCCAGCGAGAAGACCGGCTTGTCCTCGATTTTCAGCGTTGCGACGATGGCATCGGGATTGGCTTGCGCTGTCCATGCGCAGGCCCAGGCCGCGCTCTGCGCCGGCGCGAACAGCGCCGAACGGCAGAATTCCCCGTAATAGGCGAGCGCCGCGGCGTCGGCGATCGACACCGACAGGCTGGTCTGGTCGGCAGCCGTCGCTCGCGCAGACGCCTTGCTTGCGGCGAGCCGATTGCCGTCAAATGACGCGGTGGCGTCAACCATACCTCAATCCTTAAGGCGTATTCGTCGCGATCAGGGAGTTCGCGTCGGCGCGTTCCGTGCTTGGATTGAGCCTAGGCGCAAAAGGTGAATGAATGATCGACGGCGGGGAGGCAGTTCGGAAACTGGCGCTTAACATCGCCCGCTTTACCGGCCTTGCACCGCTGGCCAAACCGTTCGTCGGCGGCATCGGCGCCATCCTTATGCTGCACCGGGTCACCGCCACACCGGAGAAGCCCGACGGTGTCAACCGCCACCTCAACATTGCCCCGCGTTTCCTCGACGCCTTGGTCGGCGACATGAAGGCGAGGGGCTACGCCTTCGTCACGCTTGACGAGGCGATCGAGCGCATCAAGGCCGGCGGCAAGGATGGCCAGTTCGCCACCATCACCGCCGACGACGCCTACCGCGACAACATGACCGAAGCGCTGCCGGTGTTGGAAAAGCACGACGCGCCGATCACCATCTATGTCGCGCCGGGCTTGATCGACGGCAGCGCCGATTTGTGGTGGGACGTCGTCGAGGATATCGTCAACGCGCGCGACCGGCTGACGCTGGCGACGCCGAAGGGGCCGGTTTCGATCGACTGCTCGACCCACGGCAAGAAGCTCCAGGCCAATGCGCGCTTGCACGGTTACCTGACGCTTGAGGTGCGCGAGGAGGATCAGCGCGCCGCGCTGCGCGATCTCGCGCGCTCGAACGGCATCGAACTCGATGCCCTGCGTTCAAGCACGCTGATGACCTGGGATGACATACGCGCCATGGCCGGGCACAGGCTGGTGACCATCGGCGCGCACACGGTCAACCATCGCAATCTGAAGCGGCTTGACGAAGCGGATGCGCGCCAAGAGATCGGCGACGTCAGGCGCCAGCTGCAGGCGCAGCTCGGCGAAGAGCCGCGCCATCTCGCCTACCCCTATGGCTATGCCAGCGCTGTCGGCTGCCGCGAAGTGGGCTTCGCCCGCGACGCCGGCTACGCCTCGGCGGTGACCACCCGACATGGGGTGCTGCATGCCGAGCATGCCGGCTTCCTGCACGCGCTGCCGCGCATTTCGGTCAATGGCCGCTACCAGAGCGTCGCCCATATCCGCACCATGTTGTCGGGTGTGACGACGCCGCTGGCCAATGCCGGCAAGATGGTGGTGACCATCTGAGATGGTGACCATCTGAGATGGTGGTGACGATCTAGGCTATGCCGATATTCAGGTGAGGCCGGCCTGCAAACGGTTGCCTCAGCGCTTCACCGGCGGCTCCAGGATCAGCCATTTGATGATACCCATTGCCGGCAGCACCCAGAACAGGCCGCTGAACAGGAAGAACAGGAAGTGCACCAGCGGGCCGGATTCCGACAGCTGCGCCACCGCTATGATCGACGCGACCAGCGCATAGATGATGACCAGCGCGACCAGCAGGAAGGTTCCGATCAGCTTTTTCAGGCGGATGGGCATGAGGCGTTCTCGTTGATCGCCTTCGCTTAGGCTTAACCGGGGGCGCGCGCAACCCGCCAGTTGCGGCGCGACGGCGTGCCGCGCCGTCCGGTCTTGTCAGCCGGGTTGCGATGGTTCACCACTCCGCTACTTAAACCTGCCGGGACTTAGCCTATGGCTGCCATATCAGCTGCCGCGCCTTACACGGCCCGCGACCGCGACCTCAACAACCGGGCGCTGGTGCGCGGCTGGCTCTATGTCGTGATCTTGGTGTTGTTTGCGCTGGTGCTCGTTGGCGGCGCCACCAGGCTCACCAATTCCGGCCTGTCGATCACCGAATGGAAGCCGATCCACGGCGTGATACCGCCGCTCAACGACGCCGAGTGGCAGGAGGAATTTCAGCTCTACCAGAAGATCCCGCAATATGCCGAGCTCAACCAGGGCATGAGCCTCGACGCCTTCAAGTCGATCTTCTGGTGGGAATGGGCGCACCGCATTCTCGCGCGCAGCGTCGGACTCGTCTTTGGCCTGCCGCTGCTGGCTTTCTGGGCGACGCGCCGCATCGAACGCGGCCTTGGGCCAAAACTGCTCGGCATTCTCCTGCTCGGTGGTCTGCAAGGCGCCATCGGCTGGTGGATGGTGGCCTCCGGCCTTGTCGACCGCGTCTCCGTAAGCCAATACCGGCTGGCCACGCATCTGACGCTGGCAGCACTGATATTCACCGCCAGCATGGTGGTGGCGCGCGGCCTGGCGCCGCATTCCGAGCCCGCCGCCGACCGGTCGACGCAAAGGCTCGCCGGCTTCATTGTGCTGCTGGCGCTGGTCCAGATCTATCTCGGCGGCCTGGTCGCCGGGCTCGACGCCGGGCTGAGCTACAACACCTGGCCGCTGATGGACGGCAAGATCATCCCCAGTGACCTGCTGCTGCTTGAACCGGCCTGGCGCAATTTCTTCGAGAACCCGAAGACGGTGCAGTTCGTCCATCGGCTCGGCGCCTATACAGTCTTCGCCGTTGCGCTCTGGCATATGATCGCGACCCGCATGCGCCAGCCGGGAACGACCCATGCAAGGCGCGCGATGCTGCTGTTTCTGCTGGTGCTGGTTCAGGCCTCGATCGGCATCGGCACCCTGTTGATGCAGGTGCCGCTGCACATGGCGCTGACTCATCAGGCGTTCGCGCTTGTCCTGCTGGGTTTTGCCGCCGCGCACTGGCGCGGCACCAAGGGCGCCTATCCGCTACCAACGAGACCGCCGATGAAGCGCAGGTACGTGCTCCTTGTCGGTGTTGGCGTCTCGTTGGTTGCGGCTGGGATACGTCTATCCCTGCCGCCGGTGTAGTTTCCCTAGGGTGGCGAACTGACTGCCCGCTACATCCAGAAGAGGGTCGAGCCCTTCGTCTTGGCGCCGTCGAACTCGGCCTGGCGGGCGGCGGCGCTGGACGGGGTCGATTGCTGCTGCTGCTCGGACGCCTTTGCCTGAGACGAGCTTGAAACCGCGCTGACCATGATCCGAATCCCCTCGTGGACGCTGTCCGTGTCTAGGCCATTCATGGTGAACAGGTGGCTACCTGGACTTCACGAGGTTGTCATCGGACGCACCGACCTTCCAGCGCTTGGGAAAGGCTGGCGCATCCATTTCAGAGGCCGAGCATCAGGTCCATGTTCTGCACGGCCGCACCCGAGGCACCCTTGCCGAGATTGTCATAGACGGCAATCAGCAGCGCCTGTGCCCTGTCGTCATTGGCAAAGACATAGACCTTCATGCGGTTGGTGCCGTTATAGACCTCCGGATTGATCTCCGGCATGCGCTCCATATGCGCGTAGGGCGCCACCTCGACCACGCCGCCTTGGATGGCGGCAAAATGGTCGGCGATCGCAGCGTGCAGTTCAGCACCGGTCGGCACATGGTCGAGACCGCCGAGCTGCAGCGGCACCACCGTGATCATGCCTTGGGCGAAATTGCCGACCGCCGGCTGCATGATCGGATCGTGCGACAGCTTTGCGTAGGTCCTGAGCTCCGGCACGTGCTTGTGCTGCAGGGTCAGCCCATAGGGCAGGAATTCCGAGGCATCCTCGCCCTGGGCGACATACTCCTCGATCATCGGCCGACCGCCGCCCGAATAGCCCGAAATGCCGTTGACCGTGACAGGGAAATCCGGCGGCAGCAGGCCTGCCGTCACCAGCGGCCGCAGCGTCGCGATCGGTCCTTGCGGCCAGCAGCCGGGATTGGCGACGCGCCTGGCGTTGGCAATGGTCCTGGCCTGTCCCTTGTCCAGTTCAGCGAAGCCGTATTCCCAGCCCTCGGCGACGCGATGCGCCGTCGAGGCGTCGATCACCTTGGTGGTGTCGTTAGCAATCAGCGACACGCTTTCCTTGGCGGCGGCATCCGGCAGGCACAGGATCGCGACATCGGCGGCATTGAGGAATTCGGCGCGCGCCGCCGTTTCCTTGCGGCGCTCGGTCGGGATCGAGATGATCTCGAGATCGCCGCGCTCGGCCAGCAGCGCCCTGATCTGCAGGCCGGTGGTACCGTGTTCGCCATCGATGAAGATTTTCGGTTTCATGTTCCTGCAAAGTTCCCTGCTAATTCAAACCTATATGCCTTGGCCGTGGTTCGCCGCGCCATGATTGCCATTGTTCAACTCGAAGGCCCGCGCCTTTCGTTCGGCCACCAGACCGAGATAGTGCATAGCCACCATCGAGCCGGCGATCGCCGTTATATCGGCGTGATCATAGGCCGGCGCAACCTCAACGACATCGGCGCCGACAATATCGACCTGGCCGAGCTGGCGCAGCGTTGACAGGATTTTTGCCGAGGACGGTCCGCCGGCGACCGGCGTGCCGGTGCCGGGCGCAAAGGCCGGATCGAGGCAATCGATGTCGAAGGTCAGATAGGTCTTCCTGCCGCCGGTGCGGTCGACAATGGCATAGGCGATGTCTGACGCCCGCATCTCCTCGATCTCGTGGCCGTAGAGGATCTTGATGCCGAACGTGTCGGGCGCATGGGTGCGGATGCCGATCTGGATCGAGCGGTCGGGATCGATGATGCCTTCAATGACGGCGCGGCCGACGAAGGAGCCGTGGTCGATGCGCTTGCCGTCATCCGGCCAGGTGTCCTGGTGGGCGTCGAACTGCACCAGCGCCAGCGGCCCGTGGATGGCGGCATGCGCCTTGAGCAGCGGCCAGGTGACGAAATGGTCGCCGCCGAGCGACAAAAGGAAAGCGCCCGATTTCAGGATCTTCCCCGCCTCGCGCTCGATCGTGCCTGGCGTCTTCTGGTGATTGCCCGAATCGAGCAGGCAATCGCCGCAATCGACAACGGCCAGATGCTCGAACAGGTCGCGCGAGAATGGATATTGCGGGTCGTTGTCGAGGATCGCCGAGGCGCGGCGGATCGCTTGCGGCCCAAAGCGCGCGCCCGGCCGGTTGGTGACGGCGGCATCAAAGGGAATGCCCCATACCACCGCGTCCGCGCCCTTTACATCTTTGGTGTATTTGCGCCGCATGAACGACAGCGCGCCGGCATAGGTCGGCTCGAAGGATGCCCCCGTCTTGGAGCGGGCGGTGAAGGCGTTATCGATGGTCTGGTTCGCCATTATGGGTCCTCTTTGTTCATCGGGCTGCCACAACTACAGAACCGGCACGCAAGATACCAGTCGCAGCGTGGCGAAACGCCGTAGCGTTCTACAGGCTGCCTTCTCAATTCCGCTTCGGCGCGCTGCCGGCATGGTTTCAGCACGACTTTGTTGCAGCGGCGCGACAATCCACTAGCCGGCTTCGTTCACCGGCCTGTCACTGACGTCGCCTATCCCCGGGTCGATCCTGCAAGGAGCGATTCTCGATGCGGACCATATGGCTGAGCGTTCTGCTCTCGACAGCGCTTGTGGCCTTCACCGGCCAGGCATTGGCGGGCGAAACCCGCGCCCGGCAGATCCTCGACCGCTTCGAACATGCCAACCAGTGGCGCGACCACGTCATGATTGCCGCGCATCGCGCCGGCAGCATGCAGGCCGGCAAGACGCTCTATGCCGAAAACTCGCTCGCCGCCGTCGAAGGCGCGATTACCATTGGTGCTGAGATCGTCGAGGTCGACATCAGGCGCTCGAAGGATGGCGAATTCGTCGTCATGCATGACAGCTGGCTCGACCGCACCACGAATTGCAAGGGCGAGGTGGTCAACTACACGCTGGCCGAACTCAAACGCTGCAGGCTGGTGGTCGAAGGCACCGGTGCTGTCACCGATGAAGCCGTGTCGACGCTGCGCGAAATGCTGCTGGCGACCAAGGATCGCATCCTGATCAACCTCGATAACAAACTCGATGTCCAGGCGCTGCCCGGCATGATCGCTGTTGCCCGCGACCTCGGCATGGCCGAACAGGTGATCGTCAAGGAAAACCTGTGGAGCCACCAGCGGATCGACACGGTCAAGGCGACGCTCGATGCGGCCGGCGGTGGCTTCCAGTTCATGCCGATCATCGCCGACGATGCGGTGCACGACGCTGCCTTCGCCGAGCAGGTCGGCAAGGCTTTTGCGCCCGGCGCGATCGAGTTGATCAACTGGCGGGCAGGGGCTGAGACGCTGACGCAGACCGGGGGACCGCTGTTCAGCACCCGCATGCGGGCGGTGTCGGTGCGCGGCGGCTGGCACATCTGGGCCGACACCTACGCCATCGTCAACAAGCGGGGCGGCTTCCTCTCCGGCGGCCGCGGTGACGAACTGGCGGTCGCGGCCAGCCTGCCGGCCGAGACCTGGGGTTTCTGGGCCGAGCGCGGCGCCACCATCATCCAAACCGACGAACCGAAGGTTGCGATTGACTGGCTGGCGGCAAATGGGTTTCGCGTGCCTTATGCCGATGAGGCAAAGCCGGCCGAGCCGGCGAGTACGGCGAGTATCAATTAACCGTTTGACGTTGGCGCCATCACCCCACCCGGCGCTGCGCGCCGACCTCCCCATCGACGGGAGGTAGGGCCTCACGGCAGACCTTCGTTCGGCGGTGGTGTGTCTTGGCTGCAAGAATCGGAGCGCCGAATAGCGCGACGCCCCTACCTCCCCTCGATGGGGAGGTCGCGCCGAAGGCGCGGGTGGGGTGACTGCCGAGCCCCTGAAGATAGGCCTCAAGCCGCCTCCGCAACCCCATCGAGTTCCCTCATCACATCCGCCGGCAGCTCCAGCTCCGCCACCGCCAAATTCTCTCTGAGATGCCCGACCGACGATGTCCCCGGAATCAGCAGGATGTTCGGCGCGCGCTTGAGCAACCAGGCCAGCGCGACCTGCAACGGCGTGGCGCCAAGGCGCGCGGCGACATCCGACAAAGTCGACGACTGCAACGGGTTGAAGCCGCCGAGTGGGAAGAACGGCACATAGGCGATGCCGTCGCGGGCAAGATTGTCGATCAGGGCATCGTCGTCCCGATGCGCCAGATTGTACTGGTTCTGCACGCAGACGATCTCGGCGATCCGGCGGCCTTCCTCGACCTGCGCAGGGGTGACGTTGCTCAGGCCGATATGGCGCACCAGTCCCTTGCGCTGCAACTCGGCAAGCGCAGTCAGCTGCGCCTCGATCGAGCCCTCAGTCGGCCCCATCCCGAACATGATGCGCAGATTGACGACGTCCAGCACTTCAAGTCCGAGATTCATGAGGTTGTCGTGCACGGCCTGGGTGAGTTCCTTGGGCGAGGAAGCCGGCAGCCAGGACGCATCGCTGCCGCGGCGGGCGCCGATCTTGGTGACGATGACGAGATCTTCGGGATAAGGCGACAGCGCTTCGCGAATAATCTGGTTGGTGACGTGCGGGCCGTAATAGTCGCAGGTGTCGATATGGTCCACGCCCGATGACACCGCCTCGCGCAGCACTGCCAGCGCGGCGTCGCGATCCTTGGGCGGGCCAAACACGTGGGGCCCGGCAAGTTGCATGGCGCCATAGCCGAGGCGACGGACCGTGCGGTCGCCGAGCCCATAGGCGCCGGATTTGTCGATATTGGACATTGCTGCTTCTCCTTGTGTCTCGGCGATGGAGATAGAGCATGGCCGCTGTCTCGATAACCGGATATAATCGAAACAACTTGTGCGGATTTGCGAACAATGGCGGCTGACCTCAACGATCTCCAGGCATTCCTCGCCGTGGCGCGCGCCGGCGGTTTTCGCGAGGCCGCACGATCGACCGCAGGCAGTGCCTCCGCGCTTAGCGAAGCCGTTCGCCGTCTGGAAACCCAGCTGGGTGTGCGGCTCTTCAACCGCACCACGCGCAGCGTCGCGCTCACCGAAGCCGGTGGCGGCCTGCTGGCGCGGCTCGGCCCGGCGCTGGGTGAAGTCGAGGCGGCGCTCGACGTGGTGAATGGTTTTCGCGACCGGCCGGCGGGAACCTTGCGGCTCAATGTTCCCGTCAGCGCGTCACGGCTGGTGCTGCCCAAGATCGTGCCGGGGTTTCTTGCCGCCTATCCGGCGATCCGGCTGGAGGTGGTCGTGGAGGAGAGCTTTGTCGATCTGCTTGCCGCCGGCTGCGACGCCGGCATCCGTTACGACGAACGGCTGGAGCAGGACATGATCGCGGTGCCGATAGGACCGCGCGTCCAGCGCTTCACCACCTCTGCCGCGCCAGCCTACCTCGATCGTAAGGGCCGGCCGCAACACCCCAGCGAACTGCTTGGCCATGCCTGCCTGCGCGGCCGCTTCCCCAGTGGAGCCATGACGCCTTGGGAATTCGAGCGCGATGGCGAGGTGGTGCGGGTCGATACGTCGGGGCCGTTGATCGTCGGCATCGGTGGAGGCGTCGATCTCAATATCCATGCCGCGATTGCCGGCGTAGGCATCCTTTGGCTCTTCGAAGATTGGGTGCGCCCACATTTCGACAGCGGCGTCCTGGAACCCATACTGGAACCGTGGTGGCAAAGTTTTCCGGGACCGTTTCTCTATTATCCCGGGCGGCGTCTGGTGCCGGCGCCGTTGCGCGCCTTCATCGACTACATCAAGACGCCAGCCGGACGCGGCCAATAACTGTGTTCGGCGCCATCACCCCACCCGGCGCTGCGCGCCGACCTCCCTATCGAGGGGAGGTAGGTCGCCGCGCCATGGGACTGCCTGCCTTAGTGGATTGTTCGACGGTGAACCTGCCGTGGCCCCTACCTCCCCTCGATGGGGAGGTCGCGCCGAAGGCGCGGGCGGGGTGATTGCCGAGACCTCAAACAAAAAGGCCGCCCGAAGGCGGCCTTTTCGATAATCCAAACTGCGTGGCGCTTAGCGCTTCGAGAACTGGAAGGAACGACGGGCCTTCGCCTTGCCGTACTTCTTGCGCTCGACGACGCGGCTGTCGCGCGTCAGGAAGCCGCCCTTTTTGAGCACCGCGCGCAGCGCCGGCTCGTAGTAGGTCAGCGCCTTCGAGATGCCGTGACGAACGGCACCGGCCTGGCCGGACAGGCCGCCGCCGATGACGGTGGCGACGATATCGTACTGGCCGGCGCGGTTGGAGGCGATGATCGGCTGGTTGAGGATCATCTGCAGGACCGGACGCGCGAAATAGGCTGCGAATTCCTTGTCGTTGACGACGATCTTGCCGGAGCCCGGCTTCACCCAGACGCGCGCAATGGCGTTCTTGCGCTTGCCGGTGGCATAGGCGCGGCCCGACTTGTCGAGCTTCTGGACATGGACGGGGGCCGCGGCCTGCGTGTTGGCGTTGCCGGTGGCGGCGCCCAGTTCTGCGAGCGAGGAAAGCTCAGCCATCTTATGCGACCTTCTTGTTCTTGGAATTCAGCTTGGCCACGTCGAGGATCTCGGGCTGCTGGGCGACGTGCGGATGCTCTGCGCCTGCATAGACGCGCAGGTTCTTCATCTGGCGACGGCCGAGCGGGCCACGCGGGACCATGCGCTCAACGGCCTTCTCGACGACACGCTCGGGGAAACGGCCCTCGAGCAGCTGGCGCGCGGTGCGCTCCTTGATGCCGCCGGGGTGGCCGGTGTGCCAGTAATAGACCTTGTCGGTGAATTTCTTGCCGGTGAACACCACCTTGTCGGCATTGATGACGATGACATTGTCACCATCGTCGACATGAGGGGTGAAGGTGGGCTTGTGCTTGCCGCGAAGATGATTGGCGATGACAGTGGCGAGACGGCCGACGACGAGACCCTCGGCGTCGATCAGCACCCACTTCTTCACCACATCCGCAGGCTTCTGCGAAAAGGTTGCCATGGATTTTGTCACTTTCGGTTTGGACCTTCTCCGAACGATCGAGAAAGCGTTTCTTGTTGCTTGAATTGGTGACAAGGCACTTGCCCGCCGCCAATAACAAAACGGCGGCCTTTGCGGGCCGCTGCTTCGGGAGGGCTTATAGGCGAGGGGACTTTGCACGTCAAGGCGCGGGAAAAGCTCGATAGTGCGCAAAGAGTAATAAAAACAAATACTTGGCAAAAAGGTATTATTTTACCACATCGCCGATCCGCTTCGGCGGGATCGAATAGGTGCCCGTGGCATGGGCTACCGTGTGCCCCTCCGATCGGGCAACAATGTCGATATCGAACACCATCAGGCTCTTGCCCAGCTTAAGGATGCGGCAATGGCCGTCGATCGGCCCGGCCTCGGCCTTGCGCATGAAATTGATGTTGAGGTTGGTGGTCACCGATAGGGCATCCGGTCCGGCGTGGCTGAGCACGCAGACATAGCCGCCAATGTCGGCCAGCGTGAACAGGCAGGGGCCGGACACTGTGCCGCCGGGGCGCAGATGCCGCTCGTTGGCGTTGAGCCGCACAGTACAGCCGCCAGGGAAAACGTCCAGCGCCTCGTACGACGCGAATTCGTCGTTGAGCTGCGGGTAAACGCTGGCCATCAGCGCATTGACTTCGGTTGCCGTCAGCACCGGCTTGAGATTGTCCTGGGCGGGCATGTCGGTCTCTCGTTCTATTCCGGGCCTGTATGACCGCAATGGCGCGTTTCTGGCAACACCTTCACCCTTCTGGCGCAAGCGATGGGTGTTGATGAAACCCGATCCGATATTAGATAGTCTGTCGGCGCCAGCGGAATCGCGGAGACCTTGTCATGGCCGAAATCCTTGCCATCAAACCTGCTGCCATAGATGGGCCGGTCATCGCAAGGCTGGACAAGGGCGTGCTGCGCCTGACGCTCGCCAACCCGCCCGCCAATGCATTGTCGCTTTCCGTTATGGCGGCGCTGAGTGCCGAACTCGATCAGGCCAAGGCCAACAAATCCGTTCGTGTCATCGTCTTGGCAGCGGCCGGAAAGGTTTTTTGTGCCGGCCATGACCTCAAGGAAATGACCGCGCGCCGTGCCGATGCGGATAAGGGCAAGGCGTTCTTCGAGCAGACATTTTCGGCCTGCGGGGCGTTGATGCAGGCAATCGTTCGCCATCCTCTGCCGATAATCGCCGAGGTCGACGGCCTCGCCACCGCCGCCGGGCTGCAAATGGTCGCCAGCTGCGATCTCGCCATTGCCTCGCATGAGGCCACCTTCTGCACGCCGGGCGTCAACATCGGCCTGTTCTGTTCGACACCGATGGTGGCGCTGTCGCGCAACGTCTCGCGCAAGCACGCCATGGAAATGCTTTTGACCGGCGAGACCATCGACGCGGCAACCGCCAAGGAGTTCGGCCTGGTCAACCGCGTCGTGCCGCGTGAATACCTGAATCAGATCGTCACCAAATACGCGCAAACCATTGCTTCCAAATCATCTTTGGTGGTCAAGACCGGCAAGGAAGCCTTTTACGCGCAGGCCGAAATGGGCTTGGCCGACGCCTATGCCTTTACCGGCCGCACCATGGTCGAGAACATGCTGGCGCGCGACGCCGAGGAGGGCATCGGCGCCTTCATCGGCAAGCGCAAGCCGGAATGGACGGACGACTAAACCATGGAACCGCGCATCTCCATCATTACCATCGCCACCGACGATCTCGACCGCGCCGTGCGCTTTTATGAGGGCATGGGCCTCAAGCGTCATGCCGGCATCACCGACGGTGTCGCTTTCTTCCAGATGGGTGGCGCCATTCTCGGCCTGTTTCCGCGCGAAAGCGCAGAAGAAGATTCAGGCATCACCTTCGCCAGGGCGCCGTCGGCGGTCTACCTCGCCTACAACACCCGCTCCGACGCCGAGGTCGACGCGGTGCTTGCCGCCGCCGAGAAGGCCGGCGGCAAAATCGTCAAGCCTGCCGGGCGAGCCTTCTGGGGCGGCTGGTACGGTTATTTCGCCGATGCAGACGGCCATGTCTGGGAAGTCGCGCACAATCCGGCCTTTCCGATCGCGGATGATGGCACCATCTCGCTGCCGGGCTGATCGGTCCGCATGGCCTATCGCAAGCAACTGACGCGGCTGAAGGCGCCTTATCTCAAGCGCATCCTGCTCGATCCCGCAAAGGTGGAGGACTGGGAGAAATATCCCTGGAACCTGCCGCTGTTTCGTCGCGGTGAGTTCGAACTGGGATTCACCACGCCGATCACCATCATCGTCGGCGAGAACGGTACCGGCAAATCGACGCTGCTCGAAGCGATCGGGGCGCTGGCCGGTTACGACGAGGCCGGCGGCGGCAAGGGTTACATGCCCGTCGACCATTCTCGTGCCATTGACAAAAGCGGCGGCGGGCTGGCGGATGCTTTTCGCTGCCACTGGCTGCCGAAGGTTACCGCCGGCTGGTTCTTCCGCGCCGAATCCTTCTATTCGGTCGCCCGCTACCTCGACGAGGCGGCGCGCGAATCCGGCGGGACGCCGCCCGATTTCCTGTCCTGGTCGCATGGCGAGGGGTTCATCCGCTTTTTCGAGGAGCGCTGCCGCCGGCAAGGCATCTACATCCTCGACGAGCCCGAAAGCGCGCTGTCGCCCTCGCGCCAGATCGAGCTGCTGAAGATGCTGCGGCGCATGGACCAGTCGGGTACGGCGCAGGTGATCATGGCCACGCATTCGCCGTTGCTGATGGCTTGTCCCGGTGCGCGGCTGTTTCGCATCAGCCGCTTCGGCCTCGACCCGACCGATTTCAGCGATACCGATCATTTTCGCATGATGCGCGACTTCTGCACCGACCCGCAGGTGTTTATGGAAGAGGCGCTGCGGGAAGACGACGAATGACGATGAGCGACGACGACCTCAACTGGCAGAGCGAACAGGCTTGTCGCGAAGCCTGGCCGGCGGCTGTCGAAACCGTCGTCGACGGTTGGCTGCTCAGGCGTTCGGGCGGCCGGACCCGGCGCAGCAACTCGGTCAATCCCTTACATGGCAACCGCGGCGCGCCTGAGAGTGTGCTTGCCACGGCCGAGGCGTTCTACACCAGCCATGGCCAGACGCCGCTGTTTCGGGTTCCCAGCATCGCTGCAGAGATGGACACGCTCCTCGACCGCCAAGGCTACGATCTCGAAGGCGGGACCATTCATCTCTATGGCGCGATCGAGGAGCTGGCTGATATCAGCGACGAGCACGTCAGCGTTTCGCCGACGCCTGATGAGGACTGGTTCGCGGCGCGGTTCCTCATGGGCGCCTATGACGACACCGATCGCCGCGCCTTTCGCGAGATGCCCGGGCTGATCGTGGGCGACAAGGCGTTCGTGTCCTGCGAGCGCGACAGCGAAATTGCCGCCCTGGCCTATGGCGTCATCCGCAATGGGCTGCTTGTGGTGGAGTCGGTTGAAACCGACGGCCGCTTCCGGCAGCAAGGCCTCGGCCGCAAGACGGTTGGCGGCCTGATCGGCTGGGCGCGGCGGGCAGGGGCCTCGGCGGCCTGCCTGCAGGTCGTCGCCGACAACACGCCGGGCCGCGCGCTCTATGCCTCGCTTGGGTTCAACCGTGAACTCTACCGCTATCACTACCGCAGGAAAGCCGCATGAACCACGACGCCTACGACAATGCCTATATCGGCGGCATCCTCAATTCTGTGAAGACCATCGCCATGGTCGGTGCGTCGGCCAACGACGTCAGGCCGAGCTTTTTCGTGCTGAAATATCTGCTGGCCAAGGGCTTTTTGGTGTTCCCGATCAATCCCGGACAGGCCGGCAAGGAGATCCTCGGCCGCATGACCTATGCCAGCCTTGCCGATCTGCCGGAGCCGGTCGACATGGTCGACATTTTCCGGGCCTCCGCTGCGGTGCCTGGCATTGTCGATGAGGTGCTGAAGATGAAACCTTTGCCAAAAGTACTATGGATGCAGCTTGGCGTGCGAAATGACGAGGCGGCCGCGCGCGCCGAGGCGGCCGGTATCAAGGTGGTTATGAACCGCTGCCCGAAGATTGAATACGGCAAGCTGTCGGGCGAGATCGGCTGGACCGGCGTCAACTCCGGCGTCCTGTCGTCGAAGAAGCCGCTTATGCGCCAGGGCTTCCAGAGCTTTGGCGTGCGCCAGAAGTAAACGGCCAGCCGTTGGCGCAATATTTTTCCGGGAAGAAACGGATATTCCGAGGCGTTCGTCCCGGATCGCCTGCCGAAAGGTATTTTCTTCTTTGCATTCGTCACCCGGCTTCGCCAAGAATGCCCGGCGATATCAAAAGGTTTCAGGAGAGGGAGGTTTAGATGACCCGTACGCCCGGTTTCAATACGCTCGCCGTCCATGCCGGCGCCAAGCCCGACCCGGCTACGGGCGCGCGCGCCACGCCGATCTACCAGACTACCTCCTTCGTCTTCGACGATGCCGACCATGCCGCTTCGCTGTTCGGGCTGAAGGCGTTCGGCAACATCTACACCCGCATCATGAACCCGACCCAGGCGGTGCTGGAGGAGCGGATCGCAGCGCTGGAAGGCGGCACCGCCGCGCTCGCCGTCGCTTCCGGCCATGCCGCGCAGGTGATCGTGTTCCACAATCTGATGCGGCCCGGCGATAATTTCGTCGCCGCCACAAGGCTTTATGGCGGCTCCATCAACCAGTTCGGCCATGCCTTCAAGAATTATGGCTGGGAAGTCCGCTGGGTCGACACCAACGACATCTCAACCTTCGAGAGCCAGATCGACGACAAGACCAAGGCGATCTTCATCGAGAGCCTGGCCAATCCG
Organism: Mesorhizobium sp. PL10; assembly: GCF_053714315.1. Lineage (NCBI taxonomy): Bacteria > Pseudomonadati > Pseudomonadota > Alphaproteobacteria > Hyphomicrobiales > Phyllobacteriaceae > Mesorhizobium > Mesorhizobium sp. PL10. The sequence goes on from NZ_JBSKBR010000010.1 coordinate 68,098, forward strand.
GGCGGCACCTTCGTCGACATCGAGAAGATCGGCGACATCGCCCGCAAGCACGGCCTGCCGCTGATCGTCGACAACACGCTGGCCTCGCCCTATCTGGTGCGGCCGATCGAGCACGGCGCCGACATCGTCGTCCATTCGCTGACGAAATTCATCGGTGGCCACGGCAATTCGATCGGTGGCGCCATTGTCGATGGCGGGACTTTCGACTGGTCGAAATCGGGCAAATACCCGATGCTGTCGGAGCCGCGCCCCGAATATGGCGGCCTCGTCCTGCACGAAACCTTCGGCAATTTCGCCTTCGCCATCGCCGCCCGCGTGCTCGGCCTGCGCGATCTCGGCCCGGCGATCTCGCCCTTCAACGCCTTCCTGATCCTGACCGGTCTGGAAACTCTGCCGCTCAGGATGCAGCGCCATTGCGACAATGCCGTCACCGTCGCCGGCTGGCTGTCAAACCACCCCAAGGTCGCCTGGGTGAACTATCCCGGCCTGCCTTCTGACAAGAACAACGCGCTGCAGAAGAAATACTCGCCGCAGGGCGCCGGCGCCGTCTTCACCTTCGGCCTGAAGGGTAGCTATGAGGCGGGCGTCAAATTCGTCGAGGCGCTCGAACTGTTCTCGCATCTGGCCAATGTCGGCGACACCAAGTCATTGGTCATCCACCCGGCCTCGACCACGCACCGCCAGCTTTCGGACGAGCAGAAGGTCAAGGCCGGCGCGGGACCGGACACGGTGCGGCTCTCCATCGGCATCGAGGATGTCAACGACATCGTCGCCGATCTCGAACAGGCTCTGGCCAAGGTTTGATCATGGCCCAACCAAAATTCCTGTCCATCGGCGTCGACAGCGTCGACGCCGAGCATGGCGCGCCGGCGCCGGATCGCCTGATTGCGGGCGATACGAAATTCCGCACCTGGAATGTCGAGGAGCGCGACGGCGGCCTTTACGCCGGCATCTGGGAAGCGACACCGGGTAAATGGCGCATCGTCTATGACGAATGGGAGTTCTGCCACATCCTGTCCGGCGTTTCAGTGATAGCTGAGGACGGCGGCGAGGCGCGCACGGTGCGCACCGGCGACAGTTTCGTGCTCAGGCCCGGCTTCAAGGGCAGTTGGGAAGTGCTTGAAACGACTCGCAAGGAGTATGTGATCAAGCTGTAGGCGCCGGGTCAGATGATGCGGTCGATATCGCTATCCGCGAATCCATAGCGCGCCATCATCTGCCGGTGCCAATCGCTGCCGAGCAATTCGCCGAGACAGGCATTGATGCTCCGTAGAAGGGCTGCATTGTCTTTGGCCATTGCGAAGGCGCCAGCCGATGGCTGCTTTTCAACGGAGGGCACCTCGACAAGGCCAACCGCCATGTCCGGCCGGCTGGTCAGATAGCCCCGGTGCGCCATGGCCACGCTGGCATAGGCATGCACGACTCCGTCGGCGATGGCTTTCGCGGCATCGGCCTGTGTCGCGAACAGTCTGATTTGCTCGGGCGAAATTCCGTTCTGCAAAGCAGTGGCATGCTGGACCTGGCCGGTGATGACACCGAGCAAGGCGGTTGGATCCTGCGCGATCGACCGATAGCCGAAAAAGCCGCGCGGGTTCCCCTTCGCGACCAGCAGTCCGTCTGCCAACGCCCAGATTGGCCGGGTGAAGTCGACAAGGTGCTTGCGTTCATGCGAGACGAACAGGCCAGTGGTCATGGTCCAGCGGTCTTCGACCAACCCGGGCAGCAAGTCGGCGAATTCCGTCCCGACCGGTATGAAGCGCGCCAGCCCCAGCATGGCGACGATTTTGCGCGCAAGCTCGACGTCACACCCCGAAACCTCGCCCGATGCACTCGTAAAGCAGAATGGCGGCTCTTCCAGGAAGGCGAATTTCATTTCCGTCATCTATTTCGGCAATCCTATTTTGCCGGAAATCCGCTGAGACAGGCTTCCGACGCCTTGTCGTGCATCGCCAGCGCATCTTCGGTCTCGGCATCGCTATCCGATATTTCGTCGCGGTAGTAGCGCGTCACGAGGTCGAGCCCCGCTTGCGTCATCCCTTGTGTCGGCATTTCGCGGGCAAGGCAGCCGCACAGGCCAAGGGCCCGGTCGGGCGTCCCGACCTTGCGGTTGCCCAGGATGAAATCCCTGGCCGGACAGGCGTCGAGAAAAGCATAGAAGTCGAGCTTTTGCGGTGGCTGGTCGCCATGGTTCATATAGGCCTGCGGCCACTGGCTTCCGCCGCTGGCAACCTCGCAGCCGATTGCGACGTCGGAGGCATTGCCTGAAAGCGCTTGCCAGGCGGGCTCCTTGTCGCCGCTGGGATAGACGAAATTCTTGCCGAGTGACGCCACGTAAAGGTCGAGATCGGCCTGCGAGAAGCCCACCGCCTGGAATCGGTTGAACTGGCATTGGCAATCGGTTGCCGCGCGCTCGGCTTCGCCATCCTCCGGCGGTTCACTGGTTCTTGATGTCCGGCAGGCGGCAATGAAGGTGTCGCCGTTCAGCGATGTGGTGGGCAGAGTCGAAATGTCGGCGTAGCGTTCGCCGTTCCAGCCGATAGTCAGCTGGTCGGAGTGGATGTCGAAATAGCGGTTTCGCTTGAAGGTGCCAAGGCTGATCTTGTCCTGCGGCACCAGCCGGGCGCCGGGTATGTCGCCCAGCACCTCGCGGTAGCTGTCGCCTTCCAGCACGAACAGAAAATTGCCGCAAGTCGTGCCATCGCAGCCCGGCTGATCGCGATAGGCGAAGATTTCGGGAAAACCATCGAGATTGAGATCGACGTCGATGGCGAAGGACGTCAGCGGCAAGCCCTTCACACCGGTCTGCCGGTCAAGCAGGCTGACCGCCATTTTTTTGGCAATGGCAATCGAGTTTTCCCAGGGGATGTTTTTAGGCTGCTGCTGGGCGGCCGCGCCGCAGATGCCGGCGCACAGCAAAGCAAGGGCGAACGCTGTCGCCCATGTCGAAAACAGTCTCATTTTAGCACCCCAGCCTCGCGTCAGAACCCGACGGCGAGCCTTTCCAGCCCATGGAAGTGGTAAGTGTCGCGGAAGCGCGGCTCCTCCGCAAGATGGAGTTGCGGCCGCCGCTCGAACAGGGTTTTCAGCGACACCTGCAATTCCAGCCGCGCCAGCGGCGCACCGATGCAGAAATGGATGCCGGCGCCGAACGAGACGTTCTTCTGGTCGTCGCGGCCGGGCCGGAAGGCGCCGGGTTCGGCAAAGGCGATGGGGTCATGGTTGGCCATGCCGAGCAATAGGCCGATCGTCTCGCCCGGTTGTACGACAACCCCCGGCGTCACCTCGATTTCCTGATAGGCATAGCGCGTGAACATGTGCAGCGGCGCATCGAACCGCAGGCATTCCTCGACAGTGGCCGCGGTAGCCTCCGGCGAGGTGAAGAAGCGGCCGGGGTCGCCGCCTTGCGCCAGCATCGTGCGCACGGCGTTGCCGGTCTGGTGCACCGTTGCTTCGTGGCCGGCATTGAGCAAAAGGATGGCGGACGACACCAGCTCATCTTCGGAGAGCCTCTGGCCATCCTCCTGCGCCGCGATCAGCAAAGACAACAGATCGTCGCCGGGTTGCTTGCGCCTCTCAGTGACATAGCCGCGCAAAAAGTCGGAAAAATCACGCGCGGCACGATTGGCCGTCTCCTCGATCTCGCGCGTGCGGCTGTGCATGTACATGGCAACCATCTGGTGCGACCAGTCGAGCAGCTGCGGCCCCATCTCCACCGGCACGCCAAGCATTTCGGCAATGATGGTGATCGGCAGGGGCGAGGCGAAGGCCGGCAGCAGATCGACCTGGTCCGGTTCGAACCGGGCGATCAGCTCATTGGCCAGCGCTTCGACCCGCGGCCTCAACCGTTCGACCTGGCGCGAGACGAAGGCGCGGTTGACCAGTGTCCGCAGCCTGGTGTGCACGGGTGGTTCCAGCTCCAGCATCGAATTGGTCTCGATGCCATCGAAGGCGCTGAGATGCGAGCGATCCATGCCGACGCCGCGCCGGTCGGGAACGCCGGTCGGGCTCTGCCGGCCGAAGCGGCGGTCGCGCAGCAGCCGGTTGACGTCGTCGAAGCCGCCAAAACACCAGAAGCCGAATTCCTCCCAGAAGAAGGCGTTCGAGGCGCAATGCAGGAAGGCGTAGGCGTCATAAGGGTTCTGGAAAAACGCCGGCTCGTGTGGATCGAGGCGCAGGCGGCGGTTGGCGGGATCGAAGGTGAGATAAGGTGGCAAATCGGTCATGCCGATCACTAGCGCGGCTTGCTAGCGGAATGCCAGACCGTATGTTGGCCTTGGCTGCATCAAAAAATTGAACCACCTGACAGGTACTATGCCGGACATTTCAGCAGAGACGTCACTCGCTAAGTTAAAACGGTCGCTTCCCTCGTCTTACGCTGATTTTCTCAATCATCATGACGGAGGCGAATGGCTTTGCGGTGAAGACCTTGTCGTTACCTGGGGCGCGGAGCAATTGGTGCCGTTCAACAGCGAATACCGCGCTCAGACGTTTGCGCCTGGACTGCTTCTGTTTGGCTCCGACGGCAGTGCGGAGGCCTATGGATTTGACATGCGCTCCCCGGCCATGCCCGTGGTTCTCATTCCATTCGTCGGCATGAGTTGGGAACTTGCAATTGATGTTGCACAGGATTTTGGCGATTGGCGCAGAACACTGAAGCCCCTGCACGTCAATAGCTCCCACACCGGAATGCAACTTGCGGAACTTAGTCCGGTCTTGCTTTGCGGAGACCCGGTCGATCCGGCCAACAGGGTCTGGCTGACGCGCGACCAGCATTTTGAATATGTGCGGTTCTGGAACAACGTTGTCATGGCGGCCAACGCGAAGTCAGCTCCTCAATAGCCCTCGACGAAGTCCCGAACTCTAATCCTGGCAGTGCCTCGCAATATGCACGCGGCGCCAGCTGGTCGAGCCTTCCTGCACCACGACCCGGCGCGCCACCCTTTGGTATGACGGGGCAATCTCGGTGACGTGCCGCTGTTCGGGCCGCACCAGCACTTCATGGGCGACGCTCTCATATTCGGCCGGCAGCACGACCTGGCGGGTACGCGCAGGCTCAATCTCTACCGTTTCTGCGACTCGCGCATAGCGAGCCTTGCGCCAGACCTTGCACAACACCTTGCGGCCGTGGATGACGCGCCATTCCCACGCATAGCCGCCATTGTCGACCTGAACCGTGCGGTAGACCGTGCGGGTTCTGGCCGGCACGACCTCATAGGTGACGCGAGGCGGCGCGATCTGCTCGACGCGCGCCATAGTGCCGTAGATCGGCGGGTCGTAGTCGACCAACTGCCCGCCTGGGCTGACCATCACGTCTTCATAGACGGTGTCATAGAGCGCCGGCCTGTGCACCGGCTCATAACATTCGACGGCGCGGCCGCCGGCGACCGCTTCGGACACCATGCCGAGACCGGCAAGGCCGGCAATGGCCAAGGAAGCTGTTTTCCTGATCATGGCACTCCCTCTGTTTGAACGCGAAAACGCAGGTTCAACGTTGAATTGTAGGGTATGGTTCTGCAGGGGAAAGCGGTTTCGCCGCATTTCGTTAAGCGATGCGGTTAAGGAATTGCTACACCCGAAAACATGGGGCGGCCGCGTTCGGGCTTCCCCTTGCGCGGAAACCTTGATTCGACTTAACCAGATGGCTAGGAGAAGGCGGCCTTGCACTAGGGTGAGCCGGCATCCTATTTACATCCTGACCTTCCAGAACCGATTCTGCCCGATTGCTAATGTTCCCGGCGCCGGAATCCCCATCTCCAAAAAGGGATAGTCCATGAAGAACCCCGTCGAAACCTACATGAACCTCGTTCCGATGGTGGTCGAGCAGACCAATCGCGGCGAGCGGGCTTACGACATTTTCTCGCGCCTCCTGAAGGAGCGCATCATTTTCATCACCGGCCCGGTCGAAGACGGCATGGCGACGCTGGTTTGTGCACAGCTTTTGTTCCTCGAGGCCGAGAACCCGAAGAAAGAGATCAACCTCTACATCAACTCGCCAGGTGGCGTGGTGACGTCGGGCATGGCGATCTACGACACCATGCAGTTCATCAAGCCAGCCGTGTCGACGCTGTGCATTGGCCAGGCGGCCTCGATGGGCTCGCTGCTTCTGACCGCCGGCCACAAGGACATGCGCTTTGCCACGCCGAACGCCCGCATCATGGTTCACCAGCCGTCCGGCGGCTTCCAGGGCCAGGCTTCCGACATCGAGCGTCACGCCATGGACATCGTCAAGCTGAAGCGCCGCCTCAACGAGGTTTATGTCAAGCACACCGGCAAGAGCTACGAGGAGATCGAGCGGACTCTCGACCGCGACCATTTCATGACCGCCGACGAAGCCAGGGATTTCGGCCTCATCGACAAGGTCATTTCGTCGCGCGAGCCGGTCGAAGGCGCTGCCGCATAAGGCTGCATGGCAGTTGGATGGCGGGATAACGCGCTTTTGCTGGGATTTGCGGCATTTCGGCCACAATTGGCTGTTCCCTCGGCGGATGGGATTGCCTACGTTAATGCTATGTTGATTTTCGACGGCTTAGCTTTGTGCGGGGTTGGCGCGAATCATTGCTACGCTTTCTGATTTGTGTTTCGTACGGATTGCGTTGCGGGAGCCGGGACACTGGCGGCGGCGAATTCCCGCGATAGATAGAATATGCGCCCTGTCAGCCAGACCATCGGCGGGCGGCGATGAAAGGACAGGAAAATGAGCAAAGTCGGCAACAACGGCGGTGATTCCAAGAACACGCTTTATTGCTCGTTTTGCGGCAAAAGCCAGCACGAGGTGCGCAAGCTGATCGCCGGCCCGACGGTGTTCATCTGCGACGAGTGCGTCGAGCTCTGCATGGACATCATCCGCGAGGAGAACAAGACCTCGATGGTGAAGTCGCGCGAGGGCGTGCCGACCCCGCAGGAGATCCTGAAGGTCCTGGACGACTATGTCATCGGCCAGCCCTACGCTAAGCGCGTGCTGTCGGTGGCCGTGCACAACCACTACAAGCGCCTGGCGCATGCCGGCAAGAACAACGACGTCGAACTGGCGAAGTCCAACATCCTGCTGATCGGCCCGACCGGCTGCGGCAAGACGCTGCTGGCCCAGACGCTGGCCCGCATCATCGACGTGCCCTTCACCATGGCCGACGCAACGACCCTGACCGAAGCCGGTTATGTCGGCGAGGACGTTGAAAACATCATCCTGAAGCTCTTGCAGTCGGCGGACTACAATGTCGAACGCGCCCAGCGCGGCATCGTCTACATCGACGAAATCGACAAGATTTCGCGCAAGTCGGACAATCCCTCCATCACCCGCGACGTGTCGGGCGAGGGCGTGCAGCAGGCGCTGCTGAAGATCATGGAAGGCACTGTCGCCTCCGTGCCGCCGCAGGGCGGCAGGAAGCATCCGCAGCAGGAATTCCTGCAGGTCGACACCGCCAACATCCTGTTCATCTGCGGCGGCGCCTTCGCCGGGCTGGACAAGATCATCTCGGATCGCGGCAGGAAGACGTCCATCGGCTTCGGCGCCATCGTCGCTTCGCCCGAGGATCGTCGCACGGGCGACGTGTTCCGCCTGGTCGAGCCCGAGGATCTCTTGAAATTCGGCCTCATTCCCGAGTTTGTCGGCCGTCTGCCTGTCCTGGCGACGCTGGAAGACCTCGACGAGCCGGCGCTGATCCAGATCCTGACCGAGCCGAAGAACGCGCTGGTCAAGCAGTATCAGCGGCTGTTCGAGATGGAGAGTGTCGACCTGACCTTCCACGAGAATGCGCTTTCGGCGATCGCCAAGCGCGCCATCGAGCGCAAGACCGGCGCCCGCGGCCTGCGCTCGATCATGGAAGCGATCCTGCTCGACACCATGTTCGAACTGCCCGCTCTGGAAGGCGTGCGCGAAGTGGTGATTTCGGAAGAGGTGGTGACCGGCAGCGCCCGGCCGCTCTACATCTACTCCGAGCAGAAGGAAAAGAAGGGCAACGTCAGCGCCTGATATGGCATCTGGCCCAACCTTTTTATGGAACGGCGCCCCTTGGGCGCCGTTTTGCTGTGGTGAGGTACCAAGCCTTGCGCCGGAGTGGATGAACGGACCGTGTTAACCCTTGATCTTTGCCCCTCGTGCATCCAACTAACACTGGAAGGCCGTGGTGCCGAATTCTGTGCTGTAAAACTCCCGTCACAAACGGTGGTAGGCGGAACGACCCACGGTCGTTAATATGAGATTCGCGGTTGGCTCAATTAGCGGCCGCGACATGAAAGGTTGGACAATGGCCAAAATATCCAAGGCTCCCAGCGACGGCGTCTTCGCAGTCCTCCCACTGCGCGACATCGTGGTGTTCCCGCACATGATCGTTCCGCTCTTTGTCGGGCGTGAAAAGTCGATCAAGGCGCTGGAAGAGGTTATGGGTCAGGAAAAGCAGATCCTGCTTGCCACCCAGATGAATGCCGCCGATGACGATCCCGAGCCCGATGCCATCTTCGACATCGGCACGCTCGCCAATGTGCTGCAATTGCTGAAGCTGCCCGACGGCACCGTCAAGGTACTGGTCGAAGGCGCTTCGCGCGCAAAAATCGTCTCGTTCACCGACCGTCCGGACTTCCACGAAGCCCGCGCTGCCGCGCTGGTCGAGCCGGAGGAGGAAGAGGTTGAGGTCGAGGCGCTCGCCCGTTCGGTCGTCACCGACTTCGAAAACTACGTCAAGCTGAACAAGAAGATCTCGCCCGAAGTGGTGGGCGCTGCCAGCCAGATCGACGACTATTCCAAGCTCGCCGATACAGTTGCTTCGCACCTCGCAATCAAGATCCCTGAAAAGCAGGAGATGCTGGCCACGCTTTCCGTCAAGGAGCGGCTGGAAAAGGCGATGGGCTTCATGGAAGCCGAAATCTCCGTCCTGCAGGTGGAGAAGCGCATCCGCTCGCGCGTCAAGCGCCAGATGGAGAAGACGCAGCGCGAATACTACCTCAACGAGCAGATGAAGGCGATCCAGAAGGAACTCGGCGAAGGCGAGGACGGCCGCGACGAGGCCGCCGAGATCGAGGCGCGCATCAAGAAGACCAAGCTCTCCAAGGAAGCCCGCGAAAAGGCGGAAGCCGAACTGAAGAAGCTGCGGACGATGTCGCCGATGTCGGCTGAATCGACCGTCGTGCGCAACTATCTCGACTGGATCCTGTCGATCCCGTGGGGCAGGAACTCCAAGGTCAAGCAGGACCTGGCCTTCGCGCAGAACGTGCTCGACACCGATCATTTCGGCCTCGACAAGGTCAAGGACCGCATCGTCGAGTATCTCGCCGTGCAAAGCCGCCAGAAGAAGCTGAAGGGGCCGATCCTGTGCCTCGTCGGCCCTCCCGGCGTCGGCAAGACCTCGCTCGGCAAGTCGATCGCCAAGGCGACCGGTCGCGAATTCATCCGCATGGCGCTGGGCGGCGTGCGTGACGAGGCCGAGATCCGTGGTCACCGCCGCACCTATATCGGTTCGATGCCCGGCAAGGTCATCCAGTCGATGAAGAAGGCCAAGAAGTCCAACCCGCTCTTCCTGCTCGACGAAATCGACAAGATGGGCCAAGACTTCCGTGGCGATCCGTCGTCGGCCTTGCTCGAGGTGCTCGATCCGGAGCAGAACTCGACGTTCATGGACCATTACCTCGAGGTCGAATACGACCTGTCGAGCGTGATGTTCGTGACGACGGCGAACACGCTGAACATCCCTGCGCCCTTGATGGACCGCATGGAGATCATCCGTATCGCCGGCTACACCGAGGACGAGAAGATCGAGATCGCCAAGCGGCATTTGATGCCTAAGGTGGTCCGCGACCACGCGCTGCAGCCGAAGGAATTTGCGGTGAGTGAGGACGCGATCCGCGGCATCATCCAGACCTACACCCGCGAGGCGGGCGTCAGAAGCCTGGAGCGCGAGCTGATGAAGCTCGGGCGCAAGGCGGTGACCGAGATCCTGAAGACGAAGAAGAAGACGGTGAGCATCACGGCGGCGAACCTCGCCGACTATCTGGGTGTTCAGCGTTACCGCTTCGGTCAGGTCGAGGCTGACGATCAGGTCGGTGTCGTGACCGGTCTTGCCTGGACGGAAGTCGGCGGCGAGCTGCTGACCGTCGAAGGCGTCATGATGCCCGGCAAGGGCCGCATGACGGTGACCGGCAATCTGCGCGACGTGATGAAGGAATCGATCTCGGCGGCGGCGTCTTACGTCCGCTCGCGAGCCATCGATTTCGGCATTGAGCCGCCTTTGTTCGACAAGCGCGACATCCACGTCCACCTGCCGGAAGGCGCTACGCCGAAGGATGGCCCGTCTGCGGGTGCAGCCATGGCAACGGCAATCATATCGGTCCTGACGGGTATCCCGGTGCGGGCCGATGTGGCGATGACTGGCGAGATAACGCTTCGCGGCCGCATCTTGCCGATCGGCGGCCTCAAGGAAAAGCTGCTCGCCGCACTGCGCGGCGGCATCAAGAAGGTGCTGATCCCGGAAGACAACGCCAAGGATCTGGCGGAGATTCCGGACAATGTGAAGAACGGCATGGAGATTATTCCGGTCTCGCGCGTTGGCGAGGTTCTGAGGCATGCGCTGGTGCGTATGCCGGAGCCGATCGAGTGGGTCGAGCCGGTCAATCCGCCGGCTGCGGCCGATACCGTTGACGATGCTGGAAAGTCGCTTGCACACTAGAGCGCCGCGCGTCCAGTTGGACGCGCAAAGGACGCTCTAGCACTCTAGACTGGCGCATGGTCCTTTCCGAAAACCGACTACGGTTTTCGGGGCTATGCGTTAGAAAATACTAAAGTTGCAGTGCACAAAGAGAGAGCCGGGCCCCGCGCCCGGCTCTTTCATGTGAAAAACCCACCTTTTCCGGGCTTTTTCCAACTTTTTTCCCGCTTTTCGACTTGGTTGCGGGAACGCTTCTTTCTACAGTCCCTTTCCTGCCGGATGAGTCGAAGAGTTCCGGTTTTTCTCATGGAAGGGAATTTTTATGAACAAGAACGAACTGGTTTCCGCTGTCGCTGAATCCGCGAGCATTTCGAAGGGTGACGCACAGTCGGCGGTCGATGCGGTGTTCTCCGTCATCACTGGCGAACTGAAGAAGGGCGGCGATGTACGGCTCGTCGGCTTCGGAAATTTCACCGTCTCCAAGCGCGCGGCGTCGACTGGCCGCAACCCACAGACTGGCGCGGAAGTGAAGATTCCGGCGCGTACCGTGCCGAAGTTCTCGGCCGGCAAGGGCCTCAAGGACGCGGTCAACTAAGACCATTTTTTCTTTTCAGAGAATGTTGAAAAGCCGGGCTTGCCCGGCTTTTCTTTTGCCCTGCGAAAGGGGAGGCGGCAGGCCATCAGCCCGCTGAGGCGAGCCTTCAGCCCACCGGAGCATCGGCGCGCATCAGGCCTTCCTGCTTGAGATCCGCCCATAGCGCTGTCGGCAGCTTTGCATCGAGCAGCGCACGGTTGCTTTCCACCTCGCCTGGTCGCTGACCGCCTGGGATGACCGACACCACGCAGGGGTGCAGGAGCGGGAACTTCAGCGCCGCCTCGATCAACTGCACGCCATGGCGCTTGCAGACCGCCTCGATGCGCCCGACGCGATCCATGATGTCCTGTGGCGCCTCGGAGTAATTGTAATATGCGCCTGGCTTCGGCCCGGTCGCCAGTATGCCGGAATTGTAGGGGCCGCCGAGCACAATGCCGATGCCGCGCTTCTCACAGAGCGGCAGGAAGGTGGCAAGCGCCTCCTGCTCCAGCAGCGTGTAGCGCCCGGCCAGCAGGAACAGGTCGAAATCGCCGCGCTCCGCCAGCGTCTGGCAAACCTCCCATTCGTTGATGCCGCCGCCGAAGGCCTTGACCACGCCCTGGTCGCGCAACGCAAGCAGTCCGTTGTAGCCTGAGGCCATGAACTCCTCGATACGCTGGTCTGACGCTTCCTTGCTGCCATGGGTAAAGATGTCGAGGTCATGAACAAAGAGAATGTCGATGCGGTCGACGCCCAGGCGCTCCAGCGAGGCCTCGAACGAGCGCATGACGCCGTCATAGCTGTAGTCGTAGACCTCGCGGCGCGTAGGCGTGTCGAAGAACTTGCCGATGCCGGTTCGCTCCTCCGGCGGGCAGGCGCGCAGCAGGCGGCCGACCTTGCTCGACAGTACATAATCGTCACGGCTTTTTCCGCGCAGGAAGGCATTGAGCCGGGTTTCCGCGAGGCCTAAGCCATAGAGCGGCGCCGTATCGTAGTAGCGGCAGCCGGTGGCCCACGCGGCCTCCAGCGTCGCATTGGCATCCTCGTCGGGGACGGCGCGATAGAGGTTGCCGAGCGGCGCGCTGCCGAAGCCAAGCTCGGTGAAGTCGAGGCCGCCATTGCCGATGCGGTCGAAATGCCGTGTCTTCATGTCGCTTAAGATGTCCTGGATTGATTTGTCTGACATGACACTATCACGCCGCTGGCACAGCAAAAGCCGCGGCAGCGGTTGGACACGCATTTTCGCGGTGATAGCATCAACAAAAACAAGCCTTTCGCCGCAAATGCGCAACCGGAAATCCCCGGCCACAACCCTGAGGCCCCGATGACGAATGCCGGCTCGGATATGTTTGCCGCCGCCCTGCAGGAGCTGGGCGTCGTGCTGGCGCGCGTCGAAGAAGCCGGCATCGACACTGCTTGCGAAACGCTTGCCCGCGCGCAGAAGATCGTCGTCTATGGCTGCGGCCGCGAAGCCTTGCAGCTCAAGGGTTTCGCCATGCGGCTCTATCACCTCGGGCTTGAGGTGTCGGTGGTCGGCGACATGAACACCCCACCCCTTGGCCCCGGTGACGTCTTCCTGGTCAGTTCCGGCCCGGGCGAGACCACGACGGTGCTCACCTTGATGCAGGTCGCCCGCCAGGCCGGCGCGACGGTGCTGCTGCTCACCGCCGAGGCTGGCGGCAGTGCTGCCGCACTTGCCGACTTCACCTTGCTTATTGCGGCGCAGACCATGGCGCGCGACCAGGGACCGCAAAAGACGTCGGTATTGCCAATGGGCTCGCTCTTCGAAGGCGCGCTGTTCCTGCTGTTCGAAGTGATGGTGCTGAAGCTCAAGGGGCTGACCGGCCAGTCGTCCGAGGCCATGCGCGCCCGTCACACCAACATGGAGTAGGAGGGATGCGCTACGAATTGATGCTACCGCACCAGATCCGCAAGGCAATCGCCGAGAACTGGCCGGTCGTCCTGCCGCTCGGCGTGCTCGAATATCACGGCGAGCACATGGCCGTCGGCATGGACACGCTGGCCGTCATCAAGACGCTGGAGCTCTACGAAAAGGAGGCCGACATCGTCATCCTGCCGGCTTTCTACTATGGCGCGGCGAGCTATGCGGTGGCAGCACCCGAAGGCAGCGGTTCGGTGCAGGTCGGCGGCAATCAGCTGGCGCCGTTTGGCGAGGAGCTGTTCTACAGCCTGCTGCGCATCGGCTTCCGCAACATCCACGCCTTCATCCACCACCAGACCGAGAATTTCGTCGCCGGGATGCCGACCGATCTCGCCTTCAAGGCTGCCGGCCGCCAGGCGATCTTCCGCTTCCTTGAAAAGCAGCGCGGCGAGGGCTGGTGGGGCTCGAACGAGATGGCCGACTATTATGCCGGGCACGCCGCCGGCGAGAATTTCTTCAACTGGGTGCAGGTGCATCCGCTGATGTCGGCGGCCATGAACGGCAAGTACCCGTTCGACCATGCCGGTATCGGAGAGACGTCGCTGATGCTGGCGCTGTGCCCGGAAGCGGTGGATGCCGGACATTTCGCAGACAACACAAGCTGGTACACGGCAAGCGCGCCGGAGGCGTCCGCCGAACTCGGGCAAAAAGGTGTCGCCATGATCCTCGATCATCTGCGCGCCATTTTGAAACCCTGACCACCAGCCGCGCGTTCAGGCTTCGCATCGTTACGGCTTTTTCACCTTCCGCCGCCATCGTCGGCTTGGGGGCGTGGCATGGACGAGATCAGCAGGGACGGGCGGTTGCGGCACGACATTCCGATGCATGTCGCCAAGCGCCTGTTTTTCGGGCTTGCCGGCCTGTTCTGCCTTGTCATGCCGACATGGGAGCTCTATCGCGGCGTCTGGCCGTTGAGCATCGCCAGCCCGTTCTTTCTGTTCATCATTCTCGGCGCCTATGCCGTCGGCATCCCGTTTGTCTATGCAGCCATCTTCAGCCCGGCGGTGCGCTGGATCGTCCGCCGCGGGCGAATCGACATCGTGCTGCGCAACCCGATCTTTCTGCGCAGGCATCATGTGCTGCCGGGAGACATAGCCGACTTCAGTCTGAGGACGATCGAGTGGGACAGTGGAGGTCCGACCTACACGGTCGTCCTGACGACGGTGAAGGGCTAACGGTTTGAGACACGGGACTTCGATAGCGCCAAGACCGCGGAAATGTTCCGCGACCGGATAAAGTCGGTTCTCATGGGGAAATAAGCGGCCTTGCCGCGCTGCCCTGTATTGAATCCTATTTAACCGCGCCCGCCGTCATGCCCATGATGAGATAGCGCTCCAAGGCAATCCCGATCACCGCCAGCGGGGCGATCGCGGCGGTGGCCAGCGCTGCCATCGACCACCAGTTGATGCCTTGCGAGCCGGTCTGGCTGGCGACCATGACCGGGATGGTCTTGGCGTCGGTCGAGGTCAGCAGCGCGGCGAAAAAGTATTCGTTCCAGCACAGCACCATCGCCAGGATGAAGGCGGCGACCATGCCGGGGAGCGCAATCGGCATGACTATGCGGAAAAAGGCGCCCCAGATCGACAGGCCGTCGACCAGCGCGGCCTCCTCGAGCTCGACGGGAATCGAGTTGAACTGGTCGCGCATGATCCAGATGACGATCGGCAGCACCATCAGCGTGTAGAGCAGGATCAGCCCGATGCGTGTGTCGAGCAGGCCGACCTCGCGGTAGAGCACCAGGAAGGGCAGGGCCAGCACCACCGGCGGCAGGATCAGCTGCGACAGGAAGAAGAAGGAGATGTCCTCGTTCTTGAACCAGGCGAACTGGTAGCGATAGCGGGTCAGCCCGTAGGCGGCGAGGCTGCCGATGATGATGGCTAGGCTCGATGCGCCGACGGAGGTGATGACCGAGTTCATGAAGCGCTTGAGGAATTCGTCGCGCACCGTCGAGGTCCGGAAGATCGAGTCCGGCGACAGGCCGAGCGAGCGCCAGCCCTTCCAGTCCGGCTGGAAGTCGACGAACGGGATCAGATGGCCCTGGGTGACGTCGACGGCCGTCTTGAACGAGGTCGAGATCGTCCAGTAGATCGGGAACAGGCAGATGAAGGCCCAGAACGCCAGCGCGCCATAGATGAACACACGATTGGCCAAAAAGCCCACCGGCGAGCGGATTTCCGAAGCGACATAATCGGTGGTCTGGACGCTCATGCTCCCCCGTCAGTTCACATTGCGCACGAAGCGGTTGGCGAATTTCAACAGCCAGGTCACGAACACGACGATGATGACGAGATAGGCCATCGCCAGCATCGTGCCGTAGCCGACATTCGAACGATCGCGGTATTCGCGGTAGATGAAGCTCGACACTGAATCCGTGGCGCCGCCGGGGCCGCCCGAGGTGACGGTGATGATGATGTCGGCAAGCTTCAGCTTGAAGATGATGCGCAGGATCACCGCCGTCACCGAGACCGGCAGCATCAGCGGGAAGGTAACCTGCCAGAAGGTCTGCCAGGTCGTGGCGCCATCGACACGCGCCGCCTCAAGCACCTCGCGCGACATTGCCTGCAGGCCGGCGAGCAGCATGATCATCATGAACGGGATGAAGGTCCAGGCATCGAGCACCATGATCGAGATGCGGGCGGTGATCGGGTTGGAGAAGAAGGCCGGGTTTTCCCAGCCGAGATAGCGCGCCAGTGTCGCTGCCGGCCCGAACCGGTATTCCATTATCGATTTGCCGACCATCCACGACACCGCGACCGGCGACAGCATCAACGGCATCAGGAAGACGACGCGGAAGAATTTGCGTGCCCGGATCTGCGCGTTGAGCAGCAGCGCCAGGCCAAAGGCGATGGCATATTCGACCAGCACGGCGAGCACGTAGAGCACCATGTTGAACAGCGCGTTGCGGTAGTACGGGTCGGCCAGCATCTGCCAGAAATTGTCGAGCCCATTGAATTTCCGGCCCGTGATGGAACTGAGGTTCCAGTCGGTCAGCGCGATGTAGAAGCCGAACAGCGTCGGAAAGATCACCATGGCGATGGTGAACAACAGTGCCGGCAGCAAAAACAGCGCGCGCTGACCGTCCTCGCCGCGTGTCAGCACCTGGCCGACGCCGAGCGCCACGCCCCACAACACATAGGCATAGACGATGGGGCGCCAGGTCTCGAAACCGAGCGTGGTGACTTCACTCTTGTAGAGGATCTGCAGCGCGATCACGGCCAGCAGGCCAAGCGTGGCCAGGGCCAGCAGGGCAAGGCCGAGCTGCTTGCGGCCCGGCGAGATCAGATCGGCTGGACCGGCGTTTGCCGGCCATGCATTGGTGGTCTGGTCAGCCACGCGTCCCGTCCGTTCAAAACTATGCCTGCGACCGGCCCGAGCCGGTCAGGCCCGGCGGCTTTGCGCCGCCGGACCCATTTCACGGTAACAGCCTACATGCCAAGCGAGGCCTTGTAGAGCTTGATCTGGTTCTCGCGGCCGAGCTGGTCGGTCAGCTTCTCCCAGGCGGCGGCGATGGCATCGGCGCCTTCCTGCGCCTTCATCTTGCCGGCGAAGGTGTTGGCCAGAATATCCTCGGCCGCGCTGTAATACTGGAAGATGCCGGGGATGCGCGGCTCGATCGCCGCATTCGGATGGTTGTAGCTGTCGGCTTCCGACTTGAGGTACGAGGTGATGAACGCCTCGTCGTAGCCGGCCGCCACCCATTCCGGAATGTTGAAATGGCTGTTGCGGTAGGGCTGGAAGCCCGACGGATACGCCGCGCACCAGAGCGAAAGGTCCTTGCCGCCGAGATGGGCGGCGGCAGACCAGGCCGCCTTCTTCTTCTTTTCGTCGCTATCGACGCGGGACATCACATAGACGCCCCAGCCGAGATAGGCGCAGTTCGGCGAAAAGTTCGGGCCGCTCGCAAGTGTGTCCCACTTGCCGGTTTTGGAATTGTAGACATCGTCCGAGCCGGGCAGGATCGAGAAGCCGACGGTGTCGCCGATGACCGAGGAATCGTTGGTCTTGGCGTTGGAGCCGATGTCGCCCCACCACGGGATCATCGAGCCGGTGCCAGCGAGGAACTGGCTGAAGCCGGTGGTGTTGGGATCGGCGTTGATCTGGTCGGCCGGTTCGAAAGGCAGCGCGTCGATCACATCCTGGATGGCACGCACCCAGGCCGGATTGTTGATGCGCGGCTTCATCGTGTCGGCGTCGAAGAGCCAGGCCTTGTCGTCGGGATGCTTGGCATAGCCGGTGGCGCGGCTGCCAAGGAAGTAGAAGCCGAAACCGCCCCAGGCCTTGGGCGCGTCGAGATAACCGTAGACGTCCTGGCCGTTGAACTTCTGGCCCTTGAGGAATTTGGTCACGGCCTGCACCTGCTGCCAGGTCGTCGGCACGCCCCATGGCGTTGCATTGCCGGCGGCTTTCCAGGCGTCGGCAAGACCCTTGTCGGAGAAGACATCGGTGCGATAGTTGAAGTTGTGCGCGTCGCCGTCGACGGTCACCCGATACTGCTTGCCGTCCCAGGTGCCGACAGGCGGCTTGAGATAGTTGACCAGGTCGTCCATTTCGATTTGCTTCTTGACCCAGTCCGGCATCTCGGAGGCCAGCCCCTTGCCGCAAACGTCACCTTCGAACGGCGCACCCATTTCGATAACGTCGAAGTCGACGGTACCGGTGGCGATCGACTGTTGCAGACGGGCGCCGTAATCGGCCTGTGCCAGATCGATCCAGGTGAACTTGGCCCCGGTATAGTCCTCCCACGCCTTCAGGAAGCCGCGGTACAGCACATTGTGCAGGTTCTGGTTGTTGAGACCCATGAAGGTGAGTTCGACGCCGGCGAACTCGCCTTGCTTGACACTGGCCTTGGTAGCGCCAAGGCACATCTCGCCGACCTTCTGGAAGTCGGCGTCTGTCGGCTGACCCTTGCCGACGCCTGGGACCTGCAGAATCTGCGCGCGCAGATCATCGGCGGCGAACGCCGGGCGCGTCAATGCGCCAAGCCCGGTGCCGGATGCCGCCGAGAGTGCGGCCATCGAGGCCGCGCCTTTGAGTATGTCACGCCGGGTCGCACCCGCGCGGACGAGTTTTTCGTACAGACCGACTCTCATCTATTCCTCCCAGAACACAGTCGTGAATTGAAATGCCAATCACTAGGACGCCGAAACGTCGGCAGTTCTCCTTTATCATACGGGGACGTGGGACCCCACCCTGCGTCGCCTGGAGCTCCGATTTTCGGGAAAAAATCCGACTGTCGGATTGGCACTCGCCACTATTCGCGTAATCGATTACCTTGTCAACACGAATGGCTTTTTATCTATAAGATACTGACTTGCCCTTGCCGTTGGCAATGGCTAGCTTCACCGCGAGAAAAGGGGGGACGATGGCTCAAGTCGCGATCACCAATGTGGCCAAGGCGTTCGGAACCGTCAAGGTCCTGCACGATGTCAGCGTCGAAATCGCCGATGGCCAGTTCGTGGTGCTGGTCGGCCCGTCGGGCTGCGGCAAGTCCACGCTGCTCAGAATGGTGGCCGGGCTGGAAACCGTTTCGGGCGGCACGATCGCCATCGGTGAGCGCATCGTCAACAATCTGCCGCCGGCCAAACGCGACATCGCCATGGTGTTCCAGAACTATGCGCTCTATCCGCACAAGACGGTGGAGCAGAACATGGCATTCGCGCTGAAGCTGCGCGGCACCGACCCGGCCGTGGTCGCCGAACGGGTCAAGCGCGCCGCCGACATCCTCGACCTCAATCCCTACCTCAAGCGCTATCCGCGCCAGCTCTCCGGCGGCCAGCGCCAGCGCGTCGCCATGGGCCGCGCCATTGTGCGCAATCCGCAAGTGTTCCTGTTCGACGAGCCACTGTCCAATCTCGATGCCAAGTTGCGTGTGCAGATGCGCACCGAGATCAAGGAACTGCACCAGCGGCTGAAGACCACCACCATCTACGTCACCCACGACCAGATCGAGGCCATGACCATGGCTGACAAGATCGTCGTCATGCGCGATGGCCGTATCGAGCAGGTCGGCGCGCCGCTGGAACTGTTCGACCGGCCGGCCAACCTGTTTGTCGCCGGCTTCATCGGCTCGCCGTCGATGAACCTGCTCAAGGGCGTGGTGCGGAAGGGCGACAAGGTCGAGATAGCGGGCACGCTGTTCCCGATCGCTGCCGGCAGCGCCGCCAGGGAGGGCCAGGCAGTGGTCTACGGCGTGCGGCCCGAGCACCTCGAAATCCACGCCGACGGCGTGCCGGCGAAAATCTCGGTGGTCGAGCCGACCGGTTCCGAAACGCTGGTCTTCCTGCGCTTCGGCGACGGCGAAATGGTGGCGCTGTTTCGCGAACGTCACGACTTCAAGCCGGGTGACACGCTGCATCTGAAGCCGCGTCTCGACCAAGTCCATCTCTTCGACGCGGAGACCGGCAACCGGCTCTGATTCTCCAACCGACTTTTGACCAAACCTGTTTGACGAGGACTGCCATGCTCAAAGGGATCAACCCATTGCTCAACGCCGATGTGCTTCAGGCGTTGCGGGCAATGGGACACGGCGACGACCTGATCATCTGTGACACCAATTTCCCGGCCGATTCGGTTGCAAAGCAGACCGTGCTCGGCAAGCTCCTGCGCATCGACGCGCCGGCGGCCGATGTGGTCAAGGCGGTGCTGTCGCTCTATCCGCTGGACACGTTCGTCGATGACGCTGCCGCCCGCATGGAGATCGTCGGCAAGCCGGCCGACATTCCGCCGGTACAAAAAGAGGTGCAAAAACAGATTGATAAGGCCGAGGGCAAAGCCTGGCCGATGATCTCGGTCGAGCGCTACGCCTTCTACGAGCGCGCCAAGAAAGCCTATTGCGTCATCCAGACTGGCGAGCTTCGCTTCTATGGCTGCTTTGCCTTCCGCAAGGGCGTGGTGCCGCCGGATGCGGAGTAGCACAATGGCATCCGGCAAGCCTGTCGTCATATTGGGCGTCTTTGTCGCCGACACCGCCTATCGTGCCGATCGGCAGCCGCGCATGGGCGAGACCATCCTTGGCAATTCCTTCAAGCTGGGGCCGGGCGGCAAGGGCTCGAACCAGGCGGTGGCGGCCGGCAAGCTTGGCGCCGACGTCACCTTCCTGACCCGGCTCGGCGTGGATGCTTTTGCCGATATGGCCAAGGCGACCTGGAAAGATGCTGGCGTGAAATCAGCCGTCATCGATACGCCCGAGAGCTATACGGGTGCCGCCTATATCTTCATCGAGGAAACCACCGGCAACAACGCCATCATCGTCAGCCCGGGTGCAGCGATGCTGATCTCGCCTGAAGACATCGAGGCCAATGCCGGCCTGATCGGTTCGGCCGGCGTCTTCGTCACCCAGCTCGAGCAGCCGATCGATGCGGCGCTACGCGCCCTCGAGATCGCGCGCGGGGCAGGGGTGACCACCATCCTCAATCCGGCGCCGGCGGCAAAACTGCCGGATCGCATCTACGCGCTTTGCGACTATGTCACCCCCAACGAGACCGAGGCCGAGGAACTGACCGATATCAAGGTTACCTCCATCGACGACGCCCGCCGCGCCGCCGACAGCCTGCTCGGGAAAGGTGTCGGTTCGGTCATCATCACGCTTGGCGAAAAAGGTGCGCTTCTGCACACGGCGGATCGGTCCGATCATGTTCCCGTGGTCAGTGCCGGCCCCGTGGTCGAAACCACCGGTGCGGGCGATGCCTTCAATGGCGGCCTGGCCGCCGCACTTGCCAAGGGCGTGGAGCCGCTGCAAGCCGTGCGCTTCGCCTGCGCCGTCGCCGGCATTTCGGTGACGCGGCCAGGCACGGCGCCATCCATGCCGACGCTGCAAGAGGTCGAGGCGCTGCTGGCGAAGGTTTGATCTCGACCACGTCCCATTGGAACCTTACCAGTCTGGATCGTTGTCGGGCCAATATGCACGAAGGCAACCGAATCGGCGTGGGATGCCAAGCCGCCGTTTGGCGTTAAAAAGCCATCTCCGAATGAGCCCACTGTGAGGCGCTCTCTGTCACATTGGGCACGATCGTGTACCCATCCGCGATCAACCGCAGCCTCATTTCCTCGAAGTGCCTTTTGAAACCGTTCTCGATGCGGCTTTGCGGGTAGCGCCGTCCGTGCATGCATTCCTGGCTCAGGATGCCGGAATACATCTGGGCGCTGATCGTTCTCAATGCGTCTTCGGAGATCTGCTTGTTGGTGCCGTTGGACCAGCATCGGCCTGCCGACGCCACCAGCGTCGCTGCCTACAAGCCTGTCAAAAACCTCGCCGCCTTGGTCCCTTCCCGACCAAGGTGGCACATTAGCAACAGATAATGTTAATCGGCGATCCGGTCTTGCGCCTTTGGCATAGGTGTCCCGTAATGGGCCGCCGCGTCTGGCACCGCAATTGCATTGTCAGCAATGCCGGGGGCATCGGTCGCTCCTGGCAAGCCGGGGGGCGATTGGGGCCCGTCGCTTCTAAAAATGAAGCGGCGGGCTCTTAGCTGCCGCCTGAATAGCCGAAACATTGGGTGCTGGGCCATTATGTATTTTCCGCAGTTTCTGGTGGGCATGTTCGCAACGTCGTTCATCGTTGCGATCTGGGCCGAAATGGCAACTGGATCCATCTGGAAGGCGCTCGGCTGGACTGTTCTTGCAATGGTTATTCTTCAGCTTGGATACCTCGGCCTCGTCGTCCGCCTGATCTACAGGCGGGAATCGGAAGGCATCGAGGGAAATGGTGCGAGTGGGGCTCGAGCCGGCGACCTCCGGCGTGACAAGCCTGCACTCTAGCCGGCTGATCTACACCCGGCGCAGCATTGATCGCTGCAAGGGATCGATCTGAACTAACGCATTCAAGGAGACATCTTTGACATCAACGTCGACATTTCTCCAGCACCAAGGATCGTGACCCTTGAAGAGAAATGGCGCGAGTGACGGGGCTCGAACCCGCGACCTCCGGCGTGACAGGCCGGCACTCTAACCAACTGAGCTACACCCGCGCATTGACGAGCACGTGTCAGCCGTGTTCGTCGTTGGGGCGGTGGATAAGGGGTTCGCCACCGGGTGTCAAGCGCAGCTGCGCAGCTTAAACGCAAACAGGAGAAGGTTTTTTGACCGGCGGCAATTTGGCCCCGAAAACCGGTATGCGGCTAAACTCATCCCTGATCATTTGGCCTTGCGAAGCCGGTTGCGACCGCTTAAAGGTCCGGCCGGAGCGGGCGATTAGCTCAGTTGGTAGAGCGCTTCGTTTACACCGAAGATGTCGGCGGTTCGAGCCCGTCATCGCCCACCAAGATCCCGGCCCACCAAGATCCCGGCCCACCAAGATCCCGGAATGCCGGGCGCGGCCATGACCGGCCGCACCCGACTTTCATACCGGCACCAGTTTACTGCCTGACGAAGCAGGTCTTCTTGGCACGAGGAGCGGGATCCTCGTCGAAGGAGTCGTTGTTGCAACGCACGCCATTCCGGAAAACGCCTTGTGTGAACCGGCCCCGCGCACCGTATCTCACCATTTTGCGTCCACGGAAATCGCAGTACTGATTCTCCCTGGCGCAGGCCACCCATCTGCCGCGACCCTGGCCGTAGTCGTCATCGCCGTAATTGTCGTCGCCGTAGTTGTCGTCATTGTCGCCATAATCGTTACCGCCGCCGCGCCTCACGATATAGCAAGCCTTGTCACGGCCGGGCGCGGGATCGCCGAAGACACGGTTCGAGCAGGGCACGGCAGGACGATCGAAAAAGCGCGAGGTGGTCTGTCCGCGCGCGCCATAGACCACTTCGGCTGGATAGGGCAGGCGGCAGATGCCGCCTTCATCAGCGCATCGCTGCATGCGCTGAGCTGACGCCGTGGCGGGGAAAAGAACGGAAGCGGCCGAGGCCAGGCCAACCAGGCAGATGACTGTGAGCGCCATCCGGATCAGGGCGTTGGAGGTTTTTGACACGATTTGTCTCCCTTATGATTCACGCGAGCTATCCTATAGCAGCCTGGCTAAATGCACGATGAATGAAAGCCATCGCAAGGCAGGCACCATGACGGGGACGAGATCCAGACATGGGGCAGGGAGCTGCTGCCACCATTTGGATTTGATAAGGGTCTTCGGTAGCAACGTCGTACTGGGCTCTTGGGGAGAGGCAAGAAATGATCGACCATTCAGGGCGCTGGCTGTTGCCGCTGGCAATCTTGCTGGCAATCTGCGGCGCTGGGCGTTTCGCCTATGCGACGGACGCCGGCGATGGCGTCGACCAGCCGGCGGCTAAAGCGGCCCTGCTCAAGGCCTATCCCGGACTTTTCACCATCAAGGGCAATGTCCTGACCTGGAGCGACGGCACCACCATGGTGTGGGACGACGGCAAGCTACGCGACGCCGAAGCGCTGCTGGAGAGCCCAGACATCGAAGACATGTTTCGCTACGTCTACCCGACGGCAGCGGAAGGCGTTTTGATCCCGGCGGAGGATTTCGATCCCGGCCGTATCCGCAACGAAGCCTTCTTCGAGAAGCTTTACGGGGCAAGTGCCGCGGAGGTCGGCAAGCACATCGCCAACGTCAAATGGCTGCCGAAACTCGGCAAGAAAACCGCGCAGGTCACCAGGGTTTTCGGCATCAACGACCGGCTGGCCAAAGTCTCCGATGCCCTGGAGGCGATGCCCGCGGAGTTGAGCCGTTACGGGCTCAAGCCCGGCGGCGGCTTTGTCTGGCGACCCATCGCCGGCACGGACCGGTTGAGCGTGCACTCTTTTGGAGCGGCCTTCGATATCAATGTCGGTTTCTCCGACTATTGGTACAACAACAGAAACAAGACCAACCCGAAGGCAAACATACCATTCAAGAACCGGATCCCGCTCGAGGTGGTCGAACTGTTTGAGAAAAACGGCTTCATCTGGGGCGGGCGCTGGTACCACTACGACACCATGCACTTCGAATATCGGCCCGAACTCCTGCTATACAAGAAGTCCGGCTGATCGGCGCTGACCGCAGGCTCAAGGTGGCAGCAGCCGGAAATCCTTGCCTTCGGGCAGCAATTGCCCGCCGTCGACGACAATGGTGGTGCCGGTGATGTAGCTGGCATCGTCGGAGGCCAGGAACAGAAAGGCGTTGGCCACGTCGCGCGGGCTGCCGAGGCGGCCGAGCGGGATCGAATCCTCCATGTTCTTGATATAGGCCGCACCCCGATGCAGCTCGATCGCTTCGGTCAGGATGTTGCCCGGCTCGACGCCGTTGACGGTAATGCCGTAGCCGGAAAATTCGAGCGCTGCCGAGCGGATGAAGCCGTTGATGCCGGCCTTGCTGGCGCTGTAATGGCCGTGGCCGGGGCTTGAGACGCGCGGGCCGGTGATCGACGAGGTGTAGAGCATGCGCCCGTAACCCTGCGCCTTCATCGGCGCGAGTGCCGCCAGCGTGGCGTTGAAGGTGCCGCGCAGATTGACCGCCATCACCCGGTCCCAGTCGTCCGGGCTGGTGTTTTCGATCAGTTGCCAGGGATAGATGCCGGCATTCTGCACGACGATGTCGAGGCGGCCGTGGCGGCTCAGCGCCAGCGCCACCGCGGCCTCGGCGTCCGCCATTTGCGAGATGTCGGTGCGGATGAAGGCAGCGCCAAACTCTTCCGCGGTCGCTTGTCCGGCCTCGGTTTCGCTGTCGGCCAGCACCAGCCTTGCACCTTCTTCGGCAAAGCGCTGCGCAATGCCTTTACCGATGCCGCGTGCGCTGCCGACGATCAGCGCGACCTTGTCTTGCAGCCGTCCGGTCATGCGAGTCGTCCTCTCATGCGAGTCTTTGGCGAATGGTTTGCTTGAAGGCGTCGAGCAGCACGGCGGCCAACACCAGCAGGCCGTGGATCACCTGGGTGAAATTGGCCGGCAGGCCCATCAGATTGATCGCGGTGTTGATGGAGGAGAGCAGGAGCACGCCGGCATAGACGCCGGGCAGGGTGCCGACGCCGCCTTTCAGGCTGACGCCGCCAATGACGACGGCGGCAAAGGCGTTGAACAGCAGCCCGACGCCGAGATTGGCGGTTGCGCCCGAAGTGCGGATGGCGAGCAGCCAGCCGGCGAGGCCGGCAATAGCGCCGGCAAGCACAAAGGCAATGATCAAATTGCGGTTGACGCGGATGCCGGCACGGAAAGTCGCGGTTTCATTGCCGCCGATCATGATCAAGTGCCGGCCGAACGGCGTCTTGGCCATGATCAGCGAGAACAGGACGAAACAGGCGACGGCGATCCAGGCGGTCAGCGGCAGACCGGCGAGGCGCTGGATGCCGAACCAGCGGATGGCCGGCGCCAGATCCTGCGCCGAGCGGCCGCCGGAGATCACCAGCACCAGGCCGCGCACCCAGATGTAGGACGCCAGCGTTATGATGAAGGCGCTCATCTTCACCTTGACCACGAGATAGCCGTTGAAGGCACCGATGATGCCGCCGACGGCCAGAGCGATCAGCAGCGAAACCGGAACCATCAACCATTGTGGATTGAGCTGAATGCCCATGCCGATGCCCGATGAGCAGAACAGGATGCCGACTGTCATGGCGCTGAGTGCGGCCACCGATTCCACCGACAGGTCCATATGGCCGGCAATGATGACCAGCGACAGGCCGATCGACATCACGCCGAGCACGCTCGAGGCCTCGATGATGTTGGCGAAGATACCGAGCTGGAAATAGTTCGGGACGAAGATGGAAAAGACGATCAACACAAAGACCAGCATGAACCAGACGAGGTTGTCGAGGACGAACTCCAGGGCTTTGCGGGTGCGCGGGTTCATGGGCTGATCCGGTTGGCGCCCCCTGCGAAATCAACTCGATTTCGTCGGGTTCAGGCGCGGTTCTAAATTCGCCAAGGCGTCCTTGTCGGACGCGGCGTTGTGAAGGTCAGGCTCCGGGCCGCAATGGCCCGGAGCGCTTCGCCAAGCGACTATTCGACAGACTTGATCGTGTCCGTCGGCGGCTTCTGGTTGCCCCAGAAGGCCGGATTGTCGACGTTTTCCTTGGTGATGGCCGCGCCGGGGATCTTGATGTTGGGGCCCCAGGCTTCCTTGGTCACGGTCGACTTCAAGCCGAGCACGTCATACTCGCCGGGCTTGATTTCTTCCTTCTTGACGACCTTGTCCATGAACATGGCGACGGCCGCGGCTTGCGCGTAGAGCGGTTGCTCGACTTCGACGTTGAGCCAGCCCTTGCGGATCAGGTCGAGACCGACCGGAGCGCCGTTCGAGCTCATCAGCATGACGTCGCCCGGCTTCTTGCCGGCGGCCTCGAGCGAGGCGACGGCGGCAACCGAGAGGTGCGCTGCATGGCTGAAGATCAGGTCGATGTCGGGGTTCGCAAGTATCTGGTCGTTGACGATGGTCCCGGCTGCATCCGCCGCCCATTGCATGGCCGGCAGCGAGATGATCTTGACGTCCGGAAACGCCTTCATCTTCTCCTCGAAACCCTTCTGGATGTCGAGCGTGTAGGGGTCGCCGGGATCGCCCAGCACCTGCAGCACCTTGCCCTTCACCGAACCGTTCTTGGCTTTCAGAAGCTTTTCAGCCTGGTCGGCGGCGACGTAGCCGATCTCGACGGTGCCTGCCACCGAGGTGAAGTCCGACGGGGTCGAGGTGATCTGGCGGTCGAACTCCACCACCGGAATGCCGGCGGCGCGAGCGGCTTCGATGGACGGCTTCAGCGCGTTGAAATCGACGGCGGCCAGGATGATCGCCGCAGGCTTCAGCGCAATGACGTCGTTCATCTGCGATTGCTGCGCATCGGTCTTGTTGTCGGCGTTGAGTGTCTTCACCTCATAGCCGACCTGCTTGAGGAACAGCTCCAGCGCGCTCACCGAGCCGGTCTGGAATTCATCGAGCAGGGTAGGGACCATATAATAGACGGTGCCCTTGGTCTGGGCCCATGCCGGCGCGAGCGAGGCAAAGGCCAGTGCCAGGATACCGAAGACAAGAACTAGTATTCGCTTCATGTCGTTCGCTCCTCTTTTATACCGGACCCCTCTTTTGTCCCTCAACTTGCCGGTCCGGCACCGGCAAGCGTCTCACCGGTGATCATGTTGATCACCGCATCGGGACTTGTTTTGTTGCGCGCGACATCGCCGGCCACGACGCCGTGGCGGATCACCACGATCCTGTCGGCGACCTGAAAAGCCTGTTGCATGATGTGGGTGATGATGACGACGCCAATGCCCTGGTTGGCGACCTGGCGGATCATATCGAGACCACGCCTGGTCTGCTCGACGCCAAGGGCCGCGAACGGCTCGTCGAGCAGGACGAGCTTGCCGCCCCAATGCACGAAGCGGTTGAGCTCGATCGCCTGGCGCTGGCCGCCCGAGAGGTGCTCGACATTGGTGCGCAGCGACGGGATGCGGGTGCCCGCGCTTGCCAGCGCCTTGCCGACGACGGCTTCCATGGCGCGCTCATCGAGGATCGGAATGCCGAGCACTTTCCTGGTGATCTCGCGGCCCATGAAGAAATTGGCGACGACGTCGACATTGGTGCACAGCGACAGGTCCTGGTAGACGGTCTCGATCCCCGCCGCCTTGGCCTCGGCCGGCGATTTCGCCAGAAACTCCTTGCCCTCGAACAGCATGCGGCCCGAGCTCGGCTCGAGGCCGCCGGCAATGATCTTGACCAGCGTCGACTTGCCGGCGCCATTGTCTCCGAGCAGCGCCACGACCTCGCCCTTGCCGATCGAGAAGCTGATGCCGCGCAACGCCTGGATGGCGCCGTAATTCTTGGTGACGTTTTCGAGTACCAGCAGCGGTTCGGTCATGCCGCCACTCCTTTGCTC
Organism: Mesorhizobium sp. PL10; assembly: GCF_053714315.1. Classification (NCBI taxonomy): domain Bacteria; kingdom Pseudomonadati; phylum Pseudomonadota; class Alphaproteobacteria; order Hyphomicrobiales; family Phyllobacteriaceae; genus Mesorhizobium; species Mesorhizobium sp. PL10. The sequence goes on from NZ_JBSKBR010000010.1 coordinate 95,990, forward strand.
TGCATGAGATCTGACCGGCGCTCGCGCTCGGCGATGAACATCTGGCCGAAGCGCGGCGACAGCACACCGGACACGGCCAATGCGGCGGCACCGCGCAGCACCGAATGCTGGCCACCGGTTGCTACCATCACGCGCGGGGTCTTGCGGTCGCGCCGCGCCGAGATCGAATTGGGAAGCTGCGCCGCCGCGCCGACCAGTCTTTCAAGGAGGTCGGTAGGGGCGAGCCCGCCGAGGACGACGGTTTCGGGGTCGAACATATTCTCGATGGTGACGATGGCGTTGCGGAAGATCGGCGCGACTTCGGCCACCCAGGCCGCTTCGCCGATGTTGCGGCGGCGCAGCGCTTCAAGTGAAAGATAGCGTTCGAGGCAACCATGATTGCCGCAGGGACAGAGTTCGCCGCCGGGGACAGCTGGGATGTGTCCGATTTCGCCTGCATTGCCCCATGCACCGCGCATCACTGCGCCGTCATGGACGATGACGCCGCCAAGGCCGACGCCGAAATAGAGGTAGTAATATTCGGAATAGCCGGCGCCGAGACCATAGAGGCGCTCGCCCATGGCGGCCGCCGCCATGTCGGTTTCGAAGAAGGCCGGCAGCCCGGTCGATGCCGTCAGCCGTTCCGGCAGCGCCACATCCTTCCAGCCGGCCATGGTCGTGGGGCCAACAAAACTCATCGATTCCACGCCGAACGGCCCAGGCAGCGCCATGCCGATGCCGAGCACGCGGCCGCCGGGACGCAACGCGGTCAATTCCGGCACGATGGCGCCGATCAGCTCGAAGGCATGGTCGGGCGTCGCGTGCGGCGCCTCGCGGTGCGTGCTCTCGATGACGTCGCCGCTAAGATTGATCAGCGCAGCGTCGATGCCGAGCGGGGTGAGGTGGATCCCGACGGCATAGCCGCCTTCAGGATTGATCCGGAGCGTCGCCGGTGGCAGGCCGCGCCCGCGCGGCTCTTCGCGCAGCGACAGCACATAGCCGTGTTCTTCCAACTCGCGAACGATGGTCGACACGGTCTGGACGGTGAGGCCGACGCGGCTGGCAATGTCGCCGCGGGCAATAGGCCCGTGCAGACGGATGGACTCCAGCACGATGCGCCGATTGTAAGGCCGCCCGAACTCCTGATTGGTCCCTCGCAGTGCCATTTCCCTCTCCCTGGGAGAGGTGAGACTTGCATAGGCAATTTATTCAGTCAAATGGAATTCAAAAATAATTTGTGACGGTTCCGGACCGCGGTGCAGGACCTGTCCCATGCGCCGCGCTGGCCGATTGCGGTCGAGCTGAAACCACCGCAATGGTGCATGACATCAGGCGGGCGCGAGGCTCGCCCGGCCGACAGTTCAGCAGGGAAAAACGATGATCGAACTGCCTTTTGCGCGCGACGAGTACCAGCAGCGGCTCAAGAAAATTCGCGCCGAGATGGGCAAGCGTGGGCTCGAACTGCTTGTCGTCAACGACGTCGCCAACCAGCACTACATCACCGGCTATGACGGCTGGTCGTTCTACACGCCGCAGATGGTGCTGGTTGCGATTGAGCAGGAGGCCGAGCCGGTCTGGATCGGCCGCGCCATGGACGCCGCCGGCGGTCTGCTGACCGCCTGGATGAAGCCGGAGAATGTCGTCGGCTTCCCGGAAGACCATGTCCAGCGTGCGGACCGTCATCCGATGGACTGGATCGCGGCCTGGATCGTCGCCAAGGGCTGGGGTGCCCGACATATCGGCATCGAGCTTGAAGCGTACTATTTCTCGCCGAAGGCCCATGCGCGGCTCGTCACCGGCCTGCCCAATGCGAGATGGCACGATGCCGATCTGTTGGTGAACTGGATCCGTGCGGTCAAATCTGCGCCCGAGATCGCCTATCTGCGCAAGGCGTCGACCTTGGCAGAAGCGGCTGTCGCACGGGCCTTCGAAGTCATCGCGCCTGGGGTGCGCGAATGCGATGCGATCGCCGCCATCCAGGCGGCGCAGATCGCCGGCAGCCCGGACTTTGCCGGCGATATCACGGCGCTGCCGCCGACAATCCTTGGCGGTGAAAACGCGTCCGCGCCACACATCATGTGGAGCGACCGCCGCTTCGGCAAGGACGAGACGATCGCGCTCGAACTCGCCGGCGTCTGCCGCCGCTATGCCGCCGGCCTCGCCAGGACCATGCAGCTCGGCAAGACGCCGACGCGTGTCGCCGACACCGCAAAGGCGGTCATCGAAGGCATGGATGCGGTGCTCGATGCGGTCCGGCCAGGCACCACTGCCGAAGCGGTCGAAGCCGCCTGGCGCAAGGTCATCCAGCGCTATGGGCTGAAGAAGGAATCGCGCATCGGCTATTCCATCGGCGTCGCCTATCCGCCGGATTGGGGCGAGCATACGATTAGCCTGAGACCCGGCGACAAGACGGTGCTGCTATCAGGCAATGTCGTCCATTCCATTCTCGGCATGTGGATGGACGGCTGGGGCATCGAGGTCAGCGAGACCATCCTGGTGACCGAGACCGGCAACGAGACGCTGACGAAATTCCCGCGAGACATCCATGTCAAATCCTGACTGGTCAGCCGTGACTGCCGCGACCGATATTGGTGCCGGCACTCTCAACCGGATAATCGAGATCCGCCGCCATCAGCCCCGCCATCCCGAGCTTCGAAACGCTCAGTACTTGATGATCCGCCGTTCGATCAGCACCACGACGCAGAACAGGGCGATCGACAGGCCCGACGACAGCACGATCGCCGCATAGAGCCGGTCCGACTGGTAGTTGAAGCTCGCCTGGATGATCAGCGCGCCGAGCCCTTTGTCGGAGCCGATCCATTCGCCGACAATGGCGCCGATGACGGCGGTGGCCGAGGCGATGCGCAGCGAAGAGAACAGCATCGGCAGCGCGCGCGGCAGGCGCAGGCTCCAGAACACCTCCCAGCGCGTCGCCGACAGCACGCGAAACAGCTCGTGCTCGTTGCTGTTGGCCGAATCCAGGCCGCGGATCATGTTGACCAGCGTCGGGAAGAAACAGATCACGGCGGCAATGACGATCTTCGGCGTCATGCCCAGCCCGAAGATCAGCATGATGATCGGCGACAGCGCCAGGATCGGAATGGTGTTGAAGAACAGCACGATCGGGAAATAGGCAGCCTGCAGCACGCGGTTGTGCACGAACAGCACCGCCAGAAGCACGCCGGCAAGATTGCCGATGACGAAGCCCGACAGCGCCTCGATCAGCGTCGGCCAGAGATTGCCGAGCAGCAGCGAGAAGCTTTTCTGGAACACGCCAAAAATCGCGGTCGGCGTCGGCACGATATAGGCCGGCACGCCGAGCCATGGAAGCAGGAACTGCCAGGTCACCACGATCGAGGCCGCGCCCAGAATGGGCAACGCGATCGCGAGCATTGGCGGCAAGGGCGCCTGTCTCATGAAGCCTGCTCCAGCGCAATACGCAGTTCCGCCATGGCGGCCACGATTGCCGGGTCCTCGCGCTTGCAGCGGTTGCTGTCCTGCTTGAACGGCCGCATGTCGAGATCCTTGACCAGCCGTCCCGGGTTGGCGGCGAGCACGATCACGCGCTCGCCGAGATAGGCGGCCTCGGCGATGGAATGGGTGACGAACAGGATGGTGGTGCCGGTGCGTCGCCACAGCGCCAGAAGCTCGTCATTGAGGCGGTCGCGGGTGATTTCGTCCAGGGCGCCGAACGGCTCGTCCATCAACAGCAGCTTCGGCTGTCCGAGCAGCGCGCGGGCGATCGCCACGCGCTGCCGCTGGCCGCCGGAAAGCTGGTGCGGCAGTCGCTCGCCAAAACCGCCAAGCCCCATCAGTTCCAGCAATTCTTCCGAGCGGTCTTCGATCTGGCGCGTCAGGCTGCCTTGCCCGACGCCGAGCGGCAGCCGCACATTGTCGCGCACCGTACGCCAGGGCAGCAGCGTCGAATCCTGGAAGACGAAACCGACATCGCGGCGCGAGCGCACCGCATGCGGCGTGTCACCGAGCACGCTGATCGTACCGCCGAGCGGGTCCAGCAGATCGGCCACCACCCGGAGCAAGGTCGACTTGCCGCAGCCCGACGGTCCAAGGATCGACAGGAACGAGCCGGCCGCGACGGTGAGGTCGAGGCCCGCAAGCACCTTGACGGCCTGATGCCGGCCGCCATAGCCGACATCGAGCCTGTTTGCCTCGATCGCGTTCGCCATCAGATCAGCATGACGTTTGATCGTCATGTTGATCTAACTTTTTGCTGGAGCATGATCTTTTCCAAAAACCGGTTCCCACTTTTTGGGATCATGCTCTAGGCGGCGGGCGCGTCGAGCTTCGGCCGGTCGGCGGCCGACAGTTCGAGGATTTTCGTCGTGTAGACGTCAGCCGCGGCCGGCCGTCCATTGGGGTACTGGCCGACCTTGTCGAGCAGCGCCAGCTGCTCTTCGATCGACGCCGGGTCGAAGGTTCCCCAGCCGTCCTTGGCCGTTGCGCCGTCGAAGGACAGTTTCAGGATCAGATTGACGGTCTTTTCTTCCCAGCCCTGGTCCATTTCGGGGTAGGCGGCGACCATTTTCTTCACTGCTTCCTGCGGGTTGGCATGCACCCAACCCCAGCCCTTGCCGACAGCGCCGATGAATTTTGCCAGCGTGTCCGCATCCTTCTCGATCGCCGCATCGGTGGCGAAATAGACATCGGCATAGGAATTCAGCCCGAGATCGCGCACCAGAAGGTCGATGCGGTCGTCGCCGACGACGCTCAACGCCTGCGTATTGGTGATCCAACCGCCAATGGCGTCGACGTCGCCACGCACCAGCGGCGCCTTGTCGAAACCGACATTGACGACGGTGACATCTGCTGGATCGATGCCGTTCTTCGACAGGATTTCGTCGATGACGAAACGCGCCGTCGGCTGGATGCCGATCTTCTTGCCCTTGAGGTCGGCTGCGCTTCGGATCGGCTTGGCCGGCTTGGAGGTGAAGGCATAGGGGCCGGTGCGGAAACCGCAGGCAATGATTTTCACCGGCACGCCGCTGGCCCGCGCCGCATAAAGCTGCGGTGTCTCGGAGAACTGGCCGAGCTGCGCCGAACCCGAGACGACCGGCGGCACGGTGGCGGAATTCGGCCCGCCGGGGCTGAACTCCACCTCGAGGCCGGCATCCTTGAAGTAGCCATTGGCGACAGCGGCAATGTCGCCGATCTGGCCGTTCGACATCAGCCAGTCATATTGGATGACGACCTTGCCGGCTGCCTTGGCGCCCGGCGTCAGCACCAACTGCATGCCAGTGGATGCAGCTGCCACGGCGGCGATGCCGGATTTCACAAAGCTGCGGCGGTTCATATCGAAATTCCCACTCATTGTTCGCTCCTGTTGCAAGAGTTTCTCTGTTCATTGCGCGCCGCTCCCGACGGCGCGGGTCGTCTACGGCTGTTCGTCGTGGTAGTCGCCGGGGCCGCCGTCGAGCCAGGCGTATAATTCCCAGAGTGTGTCGTCCGGGTCGGTGAAATAGGCGCAACGCGCGTTCCAGACATAGTTATCCGGCGGCCCGTAGAACGGCACGCCCCTGGCGCTGAGCTCGCCATGCAGACGGTCGATGTCAGCCGGCTTGTCGAGCCTTACTGCCACGCAGACCTTGTGCGCATGGCGTGGCGATCTGAGCTTCGACACACCGGTATGCTGGTTGATGTGATCGATCTCCCACGCTGCCAGCGTCACGCCCTCGCCATGGAAATCGGCAAAGCCTTCGGCGCGGCGGCGCAGCCGGAAGCCGAGTTTGTCGACATAGAAATCGATGGTCCGTCCGATGTCCTTGACCAGCAGGCAGACATCCGAAATCGCGTAGGCGCCACCGAGCGGCATGGTTATATTCCTTTGCTGGCCGGCATGCGCCGCGCCGCCGGCAGCTTGACGCCGACGCGCTCGGCCGCGCCGATGATGTGGGCGCGCATCGCCGCCTCTGCGGCTGCGGCATCGCCGGCGACCAGCGCCTCGTAGATGCGCACATGCTCGCCGACATTGATCTCAACCAGATCGTGCAGCGGGTTGGTCTGCCGCGCGTAATAGATCGAGCGGCGGATCTGCTCGCAGACGAAGGAGATGAAGGTGTGGATGTAGCTGTTGCCGGTGGCGCGCGCGATCTCGCGGTGGAATAGGAGATCGGCGTCGATGCTGCCTTCCTCCCAGCGCTCCTCGCCGCTCATGCGGTCGAGTGCGGCCTTGATGGCGTCGAGATGGTCCTGGTCGCGCCGTACGGCGGCAAGCGCGGCGGACTCGGCTTCGAGGATGCAGCGCAACTCGAACAGCCGCTCCATGTTCTGGCCTTCCCGGAGCGCCTCGCCGTCGATGCGGATCGAGGCCCGCTGCTCCGGCGCCAGCACGAAGGCGCCGATGCCCTGCCGCGCCTCGATCATGCCGTCGGCCCGCAGCTGCGCGATCGCCTCGCGCACCACATTGCGGCTGACGCCGAATTTTTCGGACAGCTCCTGTTCCGTCGGCAGCCGCGTGCCAGGGCTGAGATCGCCCGATTCGATCTCGCGGCCGAGGAAGGTCGCGACACGGTGCGGCAGCGTTTCGACAGTGCCGATGGCGGCCAATCTTTGCTTCATGGAGCGGTCTCCGTTGCCGGCAGAAGGCAGCCGGGGTTCATCAGGCCCTGCGGGTCGAGGGCATTCTTCAACGTGCCGATGAGCCGGCGATGGGCAGGCGCCAGACCTGCCATGAAGGTGCGGTGGCGGGTGCGGCCGATGCCATGCTCGGCGCTGATCGAGCCGCCGAGCGAATTGGCAATCCGGTAGAGCCCGGCGGTGATCTCTGTGCCCCGGGTGCGGTGCTCGCGCTCGTCGAGCCCTTGCGGCGGCAACACGTTGAAATGAATGTTGCCATCACCGGCGTGGCCATAGGCCAGCGGCAGCCATCCTTGATACTCCTGCGCGACAAAGCGGCGCGCCCGATCGATGAGGGCAGGGATGTCCGAAATCCGCACCGAAAGATCGGTGCGTACATGGTAGCCGCGCTTGGCCTGGCCCTCAACCAGCCCTTCGCGGATGGCCCAGAAGGATTTTGCTTGCGCGCTGCTTTCGGCAAGCACGGCATCGATGACCTGGCCGCTCCCGATGGCCTCGGCGAGGAAATCGACCAGATGGGTGCGCAGGTCGATCGCCGCGCTGGCCGATAGTTCGATCAGCACATGCACGGGAGCCTCGACCGGCGACACCGTGTTGGCGTCGATCAGACGGGCCAATGCCATGCATTCCGACCCGATGATCTCGAAGGCCGACATCAGATCGGCCGAGGCGCGGCGCGCCTGCCGAAACAGCGCAATCGCCGCCTCAAACGAGGCAACGCCGATATAGGCCGTCTCGGTCCGCACGGGTTTTGGAAACAGCTTTAGTTCGACGCCGGTGATGATGCCGAGCGTGCCTTCCGAGCCGATGAAGATCTGCTTCAGATCATAGCCGGTGTTGTTCTTGCGCAGGCCGGAAAAGCCGTTCCACAACTCGCCGTCCGGCAGCACCACTTCGAGGCCGAGCATGAGGTCGCGCGCCATGCCATAGCGCAGCACATTGATGCCGCCGGCGTTGCTCGCCGCATTGCCGCCGATCTGGCAGCTGCCTTGCGCGCCGAGCGCCAGAGGGAACAGGCAATCCTGCGCGTCGGCTGCATCCTTGATGGTTTGCAGAATGCAGCCGGCATCGGCCTGCAGCACGAAATTGTCGGTGTCGATCCGACGGATGGTGTTCAGCCGCTCGAGGCTGACGACCACGGAGTTCGCGGTGTCGATGTCGATCGCGCCGGCCACCAGGCCGGTATTGCCGCCTTGCGGGATGATGCCGAGTCCCAGCGAGGCGCACAGCCGCACCACCGCCTGAACCTCGGTCACCGAAGCCGGCCTCAGCACGGCAAGCGCTGCGCCATGATGATCGCCCGACCAGTCGCCGAGATATTTCGCCATGCCGGCGGCATCGACGGTGACGCCATTCGTTCCGACAGCACCTTGCAGAGCGCTGAGAATGTCTGGCGAAAGGGCGTGGATAGTCATTAGTGGCCGTCAAACGAGGTAGGGCTATAGGGTGATACATATCATCCTACAACTATATGAGAATCAATGAGGCTCTGCCGCGAGCGGTGGGCAGTTCAGAGGGGAGTGGTTGCGGGCGCGTTACGCTCGTGTGTGCATTCACCACGGGTGGTCCGTCTGGCGCAGGGATAAGCCGGGTCGCAGGAATCAGTCGGGACGGGAACGTTTCAGGTGAGAATAGGGTGCCAACCTACAGATACTGCTCGACCTTCTTGCCGACCGTCAGGAAGCGCAGCGGGTCGATGGCTTCGCCATTGTGGCGGACTTCGTAGTGCAGATGCGGACCTGTCGAGCGGCCGCTGCTGCCGGTCTTGCCGACGATCTCTCCGGCCGCGAGCTTCTGGCCGACGGCCACATCGATTTCGCTCAAATGCCCATAGCGGGTGGCAAAGCCGTTGCCGTGGTCGACCTCGACCATGCGGCCATAGCCGCCGTTCCAGCCGGCTTTGGTGACAACACCCGCAGCCGTGACCTTGGCCGCCATGCCGACCGGCGCGCGGAAATCCATGCCCGAATGCAGGGCGGCGGTGCCGAGAATGGGGTCGGTGCGCACGCCGAACGGGCTGGTGACGGAGTGGCCGGGCGCGGGATTGGCGAGGGGCAGGCGCCGTGCCTCTTTCTTCAACTGGTCGAGCGTATCCAGCGCCTCGTCGAGTTCCTTGACCTTGCTGTCGAACATCATCGAGGAGTCCAGCGGGATCAGCGGCCCGCCGACATCGCTTTCGTTTTTGCCGAAATCGCTGTCGACCGGCAGGCCGGCCGCCTCAAGCGCCTGGGTGATGGCATCGGCGTTCTTGTAGGCATTGTCGGCAAGCGTGGCGATGCGGGTGAGCTGCTGTGTCTCGATATTCTTCAGCGATTCGTTGATCGAGACGAACAGTTTGTCGGCACGGTCGGCCGCCGTTTCGCTGGGCTGCGGATCGGAGCGGGTCGACCACAGCGAGAACGGCCTGGTGTCGCCTGAGCCGAGGCTGGCGACCGAATAGGCCAGAGGCTCGCCGCCGGTCAGTTCGGCATGCTCGTCGGGCTTTGCCGCCACATCCGCGGCGGGCGGCGTCCCGACTTCATTTTCGGCCCGTTCCAGAATCGGGCCGAGGCGGCCATGGCGCTGGCTGAGCTGGCTCTGTCGCTCGAGCAATTCGCTGACCTTGGTTTCCATCAGTTTCTGATCGAGAAGCTGGCGGCTGGTGATCCGGTCGACCTGCGCTCGCAATGCCGAGATGCGATCCTCATAGGCCTGCTGCATGCGCGCCTGTCTGGCCGTGGTGGCGCCGATCAGATCGTCGCGCAGCACCAGATAGGAGGTCGCCATCAGGTAGCCGATGGCGATTGCCGCCAGTGCCGAGCCGAGAAACGCGACAAGCCACGGACGGATGGTGAAATGTCGTATTTCATTGCCCCGCGCAATGATGACGGTGTGGGGCTCCTTGCGCCTGCCGAAGACCGCTGACTGACCGGTTGGGTTCACGGGACCAAGCTTTCGTTACGACACCAACGAAGCCCGATTACACATTATTAGGGTTAACAAAGTTTTGCCGTGGGCGTCGGGCCGGCAGGGATTGCGTAAGACGAGCGGCGAGATCGCGGTGCATCAGAGCGCGCGCACCGCCTCCAGCACCGCTTCGGCGTGGCCCTTCACGCGGACCTTGCGCCAGATGCCGGCAATCCGGCCGTCCTTGCCGATCAGGAACGTTGCCCGTTCGACGCCCATATAGTTGCGGCCATACATCGTTTTCTCGACCCACAGACTGTAGGCCTCGATCACCTTGCGCTCCTCGTCAGCAACCAGGTCGACCGTGAGATCGTATTTGGTTTTGAACTTGTCGTGTTTTTTGACGCTGTCCGGCGACAGGCCGATCACGACGGCGCCGGCCTTCTCGAACTCCGGCTTCAGCTGCGAAAAGCTGATCGCCTCGTTGGTGCAACTTGTGGTGTCGTCCTGCGGATAGAAGTAAAGTACGACGGGTTTTCCGCGCAACGCGGCAAGGCTGAGCGAGCCGCCGCCATCGCGCGGAAGGTCGAATTGCGGAGCAGCGTCGCCAATGTCGAGATCAGCCATATCGATGCCCTTGTTTGAGGTTACGCGGCCCTGAATCAAAGAGATAGAGCATGATGCCTGGACAAACGGAAACCGTTTGTCCGAGAAAACCGCATCACACTTTTCGGCATCATGCTCTAGGCTGCATCGTTATAGTGTCGAGCGGGGACTCGTCCACGATCGAATTCGTACAACGGAAAATTGCGTGGATCAGGAAGAACCGCAGCACGAGAAAATCCGGTTCAGGCGTGACGAGATCACCGACCTGGGGACTTTCCCGTCTGCCTGCCGCGTGCCGCCGCTGGGCAAGGCACGCATCGGCCGCGGCTTTCGCATCCTTGCCCGCCTGTTTGCCGGCGTCGCGGCCCTGGTGCTGCTGGCCGCCGCCGTCGTCTATGTCATCGGCGCCACCGGCATCGGCAGCGAGCGGCTGCGGGCGGAAGCCGAAACGGCGATCGAGAAACTCGCCGGTTTCGACGTCAATGTCGCCGTCGGCCCGGCCCGCCTGACACTGGACGGGTCGAGCTTCATTGCGCTGCAGGTCAAGGACGTCAGCGTCAAGACCGCCGACGGCAAGCCAATGGCCGATGCCGGGCGCGTCCGTTTCGGCATCCGGCTGATCCCGTTGTTTTCGGGCGAGGTGCGGCTGACCAGCGCCAGGATTTCCGATGCCCATATTGTCACCGCGGCAATGCCGTCGGGCGGCGACTGGACGGCCGCGCTGCGCAATCAAGACGGCCTCATCGATCCGGAAAAGCTGGCCGCCGCTGTCTTCGGCCACGTCAACCATGCGCTCGATGCCGTGCGCGAGGATTCGATGCGCCGCATCGACCTCAAAAATGTCCAGTTCGAACTGCCCGAGGCTGGCTCGGTCAAGCTGGTCAACATTGCCAATGCCACCGTGCTGCAGTCGGGCCCGGGCAGGATGGAGTTCTCGTCCAACGCGGATATCGATGGCCGGGCACTCACGGTCACCGCCACCGCTACCCGCGATACGACCTCCCTGCGGGTCACTGCGTTGAATGCGGCCATCGACATGGCGGCCATCCCAGAGACAACGCCAGAGGCCGGTGGGAAAACCGGCGCGATCGCTTTGAGGCTGACGGGGACAGAAGGCTCGGGCGAGAGCGATTCCCGACTGACGGCCTCATTGTCGCTAACCGGCTCGGTGCTCGACCTCGGCACACGCGGGCTGTTGCCGGCCGATGTCGATGTCGACGCCACGCTTGTCTCCGGCTCCAACAAGATCGATGTCGGCAGGCTGGTTTTGAAGACCGGGCGCTCAACTTTCAATTTCGCCGGCTCGATCGGGCCAAAGCCGCCGACCGGTGCGGCCGGTGAGGAGCCTTCTTACCGCTACGACCTCACCAGCGACGGCTCGACGATGGCGCCGGCGGAATCGCCCGAGCCGGCGCTGAATTTCTTCGCCCGCATCGCCGGCGTCTATCAGGTCAAAAGCCGCAAGCTCGTCGCCGAGCAGATCGGCGTCAGGTCGGGATCGGGCAGCGAGGTGCTGGGCACAGCCGCACTTGCCTTCATCGACAACGGGCCGCCGGGCATTTCGCTGTCGCTCAATGTCCACGACATGCCGGTCTCGCATGTCAAGCAATTGTGGCCCTGGTTTTCAGCCAAGAATGCCCGGCTGTGGGTGTTGCGGAACCTGTTTGGCGGCCGCGTCGTCGACGCCAACCTGCAGTTCCAGGTCGCGCCGGGGCGGCTCGGCAACGGCGTGCCGCTTTCGGCTGACGAGGTCTTCGGCAGGTTCCAGGTCGAGGGCTCGCGCTTCGACACCGCCGGGCGCATCCCGCCGATCCGCGATGCCATTGGCGTGGTCTCCTTCCACGGCAACGATGTCGACATCGCGCTGTCCTCGGGCAGCGTCTATATGCCGAGCGGCCGCACCGTGGCGGCAAGCAATGGCACGCTGGCGGTGAAGGCGGCGAACCACCCGCCGGTGATCGGCGCGCTCGAAATCGACGTCGCCGGCGAAGCGCCGGCCATCGCCGAGCTCGCTTCCTATGAGCCGATCAACGCCATGCGCCATGTCGGCATTGCGCCTGACGACCTGTCCGGCACGGTGACCGGCCACGTCAAGGCCGACATCCCGCTGCAGTCTGGCGTAGACACTTCGAAGCTCGATTGGCTGGTGTCGCTCGACTATCAAAACCTGTCGCTCGCCAAGCCCTTTGAGGACCAGACAGTGACCGATGCCGACGGCTCGATCGAGGTCGGGCCCGACAAGGCGGTGATCTCGGCCGACGCGAAGCTGAACGGCATTCCGGCCGAGCTCGATCTGGTCGAGCCGCTCAGGGATGACGGACCGCCGCGCAGCCGCAAAGTGGCGCTTGTGCTTGACGACAAGACGCGTGCCGTCGCCATGCCCGGCCTGTCGCCGCTGATTTCCGGCACCATCAAGGTGGCGATCGACAAGAGCGGTGAAGGCGGCAGCCAGAACGTCGCGGTCGACCTGACCAGCGCCAGGCTCGACATTCCCTGGGCCGGCTGGAGCAAGGGGTCGGGCATCCCTGCCAAAGCCACTTTCACCATGGCCAAGTCCGGCGATACGACAACGCTGTCCGACTTCGACCTCGATGGAAAGAGTTTTTCGGTCAACGGCGATGTCGTCCTGGTCAAGGGCGCGCTGTCCTCGGCCCGCTTCAGCAAGGTCGCTTTGAACCGGGGCGACGACGTTGCCGTGACGGTGAAGCGGTCGGGCAAGGGCTTTGCCGTCGACGTCAGCGGCAATGCGCTCGATGCCCGCGCGCTGATCAAGCAGTTCACCTCCGACGTCGACACCGCCACCAAGACCACCGGCACGGATGCGGTTTCGGTCAGCGCCGATATCAATTCGCTGACCGGGTTCCACGACGAGGTCCTGTCCAATCTGAAGCTCGACTACAGCGCCGCCGGGTCCAGGGTGAACGGGCTCAAGGTCAGCGCGACGGCAAGTTCAGGTGCTGCCATCACCATCAGCAACACCGCGGGCAACGGCGCACGGGCGCTCAACATGAAGTCGGCAGACGCTGGCGCCATATTGCGCTTCCTCAACATCTACGAACACATGGAAGGCGGCTCGATCACGCTGGCGCTCAGCGGCGCGGCCGACGGGCCGATGCGGGGTCAGGTCGATTCCAGCAACTTCTTCATCGTCAATGAACCGAAGCTCGCCTCGATCGTCTCCACCACGCCGGTGGGCGACAGCCGCAGCCTGAACGAAGCGGTCAAAGGCAAGATCGACACCTCGCGCGTGAAATTCGAGCGCGGCTTTACCGAGATCGACAAGGGACCCGGTTACCTGAAGCTGGCCAATGGTGTACTGCGCGGCCCGCGCATCGGCACCACTTTCCAGGGCACGCTCTACGATCAGAACAACAATATGGACATGACCGGCACGTTCATGCCGGCCTATGGCCTCAACCGCATCTTCGGTGAATTGCCGCTGGTCGGCGCTCTGCTCGGCAATGGCCGCGACCGCGGCCTGATCGGCGTCACCTACCGGCTCAAGGGCAACGCCAACAAGCCGGTTCTGGACATCAACCCGCTATCGGTGATCGCCCCGGGCATTTTCCGGTCGATCTTCGAATATCGCTAGCACGAACAGTCGCCGAAAGACCGAACTAGATTCTAGGCGGGTGCACGTTCGCCCTGACCGCGTTCGCGCCTGAGGCCCGGTGCGGATTTTCGCGCAGTCATCCGTCCGTCTATCGGGCGACGTTCCAGGATCACCAGTTGTTGCATCGGTCGCCGCTTGAAGAAGGAGATGATGCGCGCCATGCTTCCCATCAGATGGTTGCGTCGTATCTTCGCTGGGGCCTCCCGTACCTGGATTTGCTCAAACCCCCATCGTGAATAGGCGTTGGCGTTGGGCACGGCCGTGATCAGCCAAATGGGCTTCTGATCGTCGGCAAGCAGCGTATCGATCAGCCGCGAAGCGATCCCATGGCTTCGCGCTTCCTTGGTGACGACGAGCGAGCCGAGTTCGCGCGAGCCATCGGTATGTTTGCGGATCTGCACCGCACCAATGACACGGTCCTTGGCTACCGCTACCATAAAGTTTGGCCAATTGATGCCGGTTGGGTTCAGGCGTTCGGAGCGCACCAAGGCACGAATTGCCTGGTGGTCCCGCTCCGTCGCGCGACGAATGACAACGGCCGTCTGATCCATGAGGATGCCTCCTGCGCGCGATCCGGTCGCGCTTCGGCGGCAGGAAGTAGCAAGAGATGTGTTTCAGCCAAATGTCGTTACGGCCGACCTTATGTTTCCGCCTGATGTTGTCCGGTCAGGCCGGGCGCACCAGAACGTGCTTTTTCTTGCCCAATGACAGCTTTGCGACGTTTTCCGGACTCAGATCCTGAGGCGTCACCATCCGCCGGTCGTCCGCAACCGGCTGATCGTTGAGGCGCACGGCGCCACCCTGTATGTGCCGGCGCGCCTCGCCGTTGGACCCGGCAAGGCCTGCGGTGACCAGCAGCGACAGAATGCCGATGCCGGTCTCCAGCGCCGCGCCGTCCACCTCGACTGTCGGCAGGGTTTCGGCGGTCACGCCCTCCTCGAACGTCTTGCGCGCCGTCTCGCTGGCAGTCTCGGCCGCGCCGCGGCCATGCAGCATGGCGGTGATCTCGGTGGCGAGGATCTTCTTCGCCTCGTTGATCTCCGAGCCGCCGAGCTTCGCCAGGCGCGCCACCTCGTCCAGAGGCAGCGTCGTGTAGAGTTTCAGGAAGCGGCCGACATCGGCGTCCTCGGTGTTGCGCCAGTACTGCCAGAACTCGTAAGGCGAGAGCATGTCGCTATCGAGCCAGATCGCGCCCGAGGCGGATTTGCCCATCTTGGCGCCGGACGAGGTGGTGAGCAGCGGCGTCGTCATGGCGAAGAGCTGCACGCCCTCCATGCGGTGCCCGAGGTCGATGCCGTTGACAATGTTGCCCCACTGGTCCGAGCCGCCCATCTGCAACCGGCAGCCGACGCGCTTGTAGAGCTCGACGAAGTCGTAGGCCTGCAGGATCATGTAGTTGAATTCGAGGAAGGACAGCGACTGCTCGCGGTCGAGCCTGAGCTTCACGGAATCGAAGGCCAGCATGCGGTTGACGGAGAAATGCCGGCCGACATCGCGCAGGAAGTTGACGTAGTTGATCTGCATCAGCCAGTCGGCGTTGTTGACCATGACCGCATCGCCCGGACCGCTGCCGAACTGCAGGTAAGGCGCGAAATTGCGGCGGATGCCGACGAGATTGTTATCGATGTCCTGCGGGGTGAGCAGCTTGCGTGCCTCGTCCTTGAAGGACGGGTCGCCGATCATCGAGGTGCCGCCGCCCATAAGCGCGATCGGCCGGTGGCCGGTCTGCTGCAGCCAATGCAGCATCATGATCTGGATCAGCGAGCCGGCATGCAGGCTTTTGGCGGTGGCGTCGAAGCCGATATAGGCGCTCACCGTTTCCTTGGCGAAAAGCTGGTCCAGCCCGGTCTCATCGGAGATCTGGTGGATGAAACCGCGCTCGCTCATGATGCGCAGGAAATCGGATTTGAAGGCGGACATTTTTTCTTCCTGAAAGCGCCAGGCCCCAACCGCCCGGCGTGATATGAACGCGGGCGTTTAGCATCCAAGCGCGATCAGCAAAAGTGGTTTCCGGTTTTGCGTTCGATCGCGCGCCAAATCAAAGGGTCGCGATCAGCAAAAGTGGTTTCCGGTTTTGCGTTCGATCGCGCGCCAAATCGAAGGCCGCGATCAGCAAGGGGGAATCCGGTTTTCACGTCCGCGTGCAAGACGTCCGCTATGCTTGCTTCATCGTGCCGGCTGGCGTAATGAGGCGCCGCGCCAACGGGTTCTTGCAACCTTCGATCCGATGGAACGGCACCGCACGGCATCCACCAAAATGCCATATCCTGTGACAGAGCCCGACGCGACATATGCCGGACGCATTGATATCCATCGTCATTCCTTGCCGCAACGAGGCGGCGAACCTGCCGCTTCTGATCGACGAGATCGAGGCTGCCATGACCGGGCGCGACTTCGAAATCATCATCGTCAATGACGGTTCGACCGACGACACGGCTTCGGTGCTTGCCGCCGAGGCGGCCAAACGCCCATTTCCGCTCCGCCAGCTGCGTCACGAAAAATCCGCCGGCCAGTCGCTTTCGGTGCGCTCCGGCGCCTGGGCGGCGCGCGGCGCCATCGTCGCCACCATCGACGGCGATGGCCAGAACGACCCGCAATATATCCCGGTGCTGGTCGATGCGCTGCGTCAGGCCGGGCCCGATTTCGGCGCCGCGCAAGGGCAGCGGCTGAAGCGCCGCGACAGCAAGATCAAGCAATTGGCATCGCGTTTCGCCAACTGGCTGCGTGGCGCGATCCTGCATGACGACACCCGCGACACCGGTTGCGGCCTGAAGGCGATCCATACCGATATCCTGCGCAAACTGCCGTTCTTCGACGGCACGCATCGTTTTGTGCCGGCGCTGGTCATACAGGAAGGTTTTCGCGTCGTGCACTGCGACGTCGTCGACCGCTCCCGCCGCCACGGCAAGTCGAATTACGGCATCTTCGACCGTGGCCTGCAGGGCGTGCTCGATCTCGCCGGCGTCTGGTGGCTTCGGCGCAGGCGCCGCAGAATGCCAAAGGTAGAGGAAATCACGCATGGCTAACGTGTTTCAGGAATTGGCGACCTGGCTGCATCAGGTGTTCGTTAAACAGTTCGACGCCTGGATCCTGCTCGGCTTCGTCGCCCAGTTTTTCTTCACCATGCGCTTCGTCGTGCAGTGGCTCGCTTCGGAAAAGGCCAAGCGCAGCGTGGTGCCGGTCGCTTTCTGGTTCTTTTCGCTGTTCGGCGGCGGCCTGTTGCTGGTCTACGCCATCCAGCGCCAGGACCCGGTGTTCATCGCCGGCCAGGCGATGGGCATGTTCATCTACGTCAGAAATCTCTGGCTCATCGCCAATGAGCGCAAGGCGGCGATGACCAAGGTCGATTGAGCGGCGCCCAAAATCCAACCCTGTCTGGTGTGAAATGAGCAGGAACTACCTTTTTCTCTTCCTGTTCAGCCTGATGATGACGGCGTCGGGGCTCGCTTCCATGCCGCCGCTCGACCGCGACGAGCCGCGCTTCGTCCAGGCCACCAAGCAGATGGCCGAAACCGGGGACTATGTCGACATCCGGTTCCAGGAGGCGTCGCGCTACCAGAAGCCGATCGGCATCTACTGGCTGCAATCGGCGGCGGTAACGCTGAGCGGCGAGGGCGCGCAGGCGCCGATCTGGGTCTACCGGCTGGTCTCGGCGCTGGGCATCGCCATCGCCGTTGTCGCGATTGCCTGGACGGGAGCCAATCTGTTCAGCGCCAATGCCGGCCTGGCCGCCGGCCTCATCATGGCGGCGATTTTTGCCACCGCTTTCGAAGGCCGCGACGCCAAGACCGACGCCATACTGCTCGCCTGTTGCGTTCTGGCGCAAGGCGCGCTGGCGCAGGTCTATTTGGCATCACGCCGCAACGAGACCGTCGCCGGCCATCTGCCGTGGGTTTTCTGGGCCGCGCAAGGCGCGGCGATCCTCATCAAAGGGCCGATAGCGCCATTGCTCTCGGCGCTGACGGTGCTGACCTTGGTTGCTTTCGAGCGCGACTGGCGCTGGCTGGCGAAGCTGAAAACGGGGCGCGGGCTGATTCTGGTGGTCTTGATCGTGCTGCCGTGGCTTGCCCTCATCACCTGGAAAAGCCACGGCGCCTTCCTGCAGCAGGCGGTGGGCAAGGATATGCTAGGCAAGGTCGCGCAAGGCGAGGAATCGCACGGCATTCCGCCCGGCTTCTACGTGCTGACCTATTCGCTGTTCATGTGGCCGTTCGGCCTGATGGCGGTCGGCGCCGGGCTGCAAGCGCTCAATCGCCTGCGCGACGATCCGCGCCTGCGCTTCTGCCTCGCCTGGTACATCCCGTTCTGGCTCGTCTTCGAACTGATCCCGACCAAACTGCCGCATTATGTGCTGCCGGCCTATCCCGGCATGGCGCTGATGGTCGGCTGGCTTTTGACATTGCAGCCGCAGGACGCGAATGCGCCGCTCAGGCGCTGGCAAAACTGGCTGTGGTGGTCCACGGCATTCGGTCTGGCCGTGGTCAGCCTCGGTCTGGCGGCGGTCTGCATTGGAGCGCCCCTCTATCTGACGCATGCCTTCTCATGGTGGAGTGTGCCAGCCGCCGCGGCGGCCCTTGGCGCCGGATATCTCGCCTTTTCGCGCCGGCTGCAGGTGCCGCTCGTCCGCATCGGCGCGACAGCGGTTTGCGCCGGTATAACCTACGCCCTGCTGTTCGGTGTCATCGTCCCGTCACTGAAACCGATTTGGATGAGCCGGGAAATCGAGGCGGCGGTTCGCGCCGATCGTCCGTGTGAGACGAGCGTACTCGCCTCCGCTGAATATCACGAACCGAGCCTGGTATTTTTGGTAGGCACAAAGACGGTACTGACCGATGTCGACGGGGTTGCGCAACATCTGCTTGACGACCCGGCCTGTGCGCTGGGCCTGGCGCCCGTCGGTGACGAGCAAAAGCTGGATGACCTGCTGGCAGGGCAGGGCAAGAAGGCCAGCCGCGTCGCCGAGATCGATGGTATCAACTATTCGTCAGGTGATGAATTGTCGCTTGGCCTGTACCGTGTGGCGAACTGATACCTCTTCGATGATCGCTTCGAGCCCCGCATGTTGATGAAGTCGCCATCGCCGGCGCGTGCAGGGGTGCCTGCCAGGCTCCGGCAGTCTCTGGACAATTTCCGCGATACGTTTCGGATCGTGCGGCGGCGCCTGGCGACGCGGCCTGCCCGCTACCCGAAAATCCTGTGGTCTGTCTGGGCTTTGGCCTGGCTTTTGCTGACGATCGCGGTTTCGATCCGTTTTGACGACGCGGCAGGAGCCATGGTGAGGCAGTGGTCGCCCGGCTTCAAACGCTTCACAGGCTTTTTCACCGTCTTCGGCCTGGGTGGCTGGTACCTCATCCCGTCGGCACTGGTGCTGATTGTCGCGAATCTGACGGATTGGCGCGGTCTTTCCAGGCGTGCGCGGATGACCCTCTACAACTGGACCTGCTTTGCTTTCATGGTGCTGGGTTCGATCGCGGCGTCCGCCCTGGTCGTCAATGCGCTGAAATACGGCGTGGGAAGAGCCAGGCCGATGAATTTCAGCAAGCTCGGC
This sequence comes from Mesorhizobium sp. PL10, assembly GCF_053714315.1. Lineage (NCBI taxonomy): Bacteria > Pseudomonadati > Pseudomonadota > Alphaproteobacteria > Hyphomicrobiales > Phyllobacteriaceae > Mesorhizobium > Mesorhizobium sp. PL10. Next base: position 115,216 of record NZ_JBSKBR010000010.1, read on the forward strand.
GATCTTTCGCTGCATCCTTTTGCCATGGAGGCGAGCTTTGCCAGCTTCCCCTCCGGCCATGCCACGACGATGGGCGTCATTTTCGGACTGGCGTTGCTGATGTTACCGCAGCGCAAATGGATGCTGCTGGCCGGGACCTTGGCTGTCGCGTCGACCCGGATTTTTGTCGGCGCGCATTATCCAAGCGATACCGTCGCCGGCTTTGGCCTCGGCTGCGCCGTTGCCGTCGGCTGCGCGCTGGCCTTTACCCGGCTGGGGTTCATCTTCCGCCACAGGACAGCCGGATTGCCGGTGCCGAAAATAACATTTCACCTGTTCCGACGCTCCGGAAGACCGCACCGCGAGCGCGTCACGCAGTAGAAGGCGTATTATCGGCGCTGTGCCCGCATTGCAGAGCCGCTTGGCTATTTGCCGTCGATGCCGCCCCAACTCCGCACCAGCCGTGCCATATCAGGCGCGCCGGCGGCTTCCTTTTCCAACCCTTCGGCGACACCGACGCGGTCGGCGACAGGGCGGTTCTGGCTGACCTTCCACTTGCCGCTGATCGCGGCGATCTCGATCTCCAGCCCGATGATGCCCTTGATCTGCGACTGGATGAAGGTCGGCGGCGCGTCGGTCACCGCCCAGGGCTCCTTGCGGGCGCCTTCCTGCGACAGCGTCAGATCGGAAATCTGCTGCGCGATCCAGGCGGAATCATCGATCACCTTGACCGTTCCGCGCACCTGGACGATGGCATAGTTCCAGGTCGGAACGACCTTGCCTGTCTCGCGCTTGGTCTCGTACCAGGACGGCGTCACATAGGCATCGGCGCCCTGAAAGACGACCAGCACGGCCGATGCCGGATTGTCGGCCAGCAGGCGCCATTGCGGGTTGGCCTTGGCCAGATGCGCGCGCAGCCTGCCGTTCGGCCCCGCCTCGGCGTCGAGCAGGAACGGAATGGCGTTGGCGATGGGGCCGTCACTGCCGTTGGAGATCAGCAATCCCAGCGGGTGCGAGCGGATCAACCCGTGCAGGACGTCCTGGCGCGTCTCTACGAAATGAGGAGGTTGGTACATGATCGGTCACGCCTTCTTCGGCTGCTGAACCGGTATTGTGCACCGTTCAGCCAAGCCGCGCCACATGTCAGGCGCGCCTTACCATATGGATCAGCCGAAACGGTATTGTCGCGCCCACCGTAGGCACGACCGCGCATGGCGCCAGATCGAACGGTCCTAGCGCAGCCGCTTCGGCCGCGGATCGGACAATTCGCCGGCCAGCCGCCGGTCGAGATAGTCGGCACATTCCTCGAGCAGCAGGTCGGCGTCATTGGCGAAGAAATGGTTGGCGCCGGGCAAGGTCTTCTGCGTGATGGTGATGCCCTTTTGCGTGTGCAGCTTGTCGACCAGGCCCTGTACGTCCTTGGGCGGCGCCACCTTGTCGGCATCGCCATGGATGATCAGGCCCGATGACGGGCAGGGCGCCAGGAACGAGAAATCATAGGTGTTGGGCTGCGGCGCGATCGAGATGAAGCCTTCGATCTCCGGACGGCGCATCAGAAGCTGCATGCCGATCCACGAGCCGAAGGAATAGCCGGCAACCCAGCAGCTCTTGGAATCCGGATGCAGCGACTGCACCCAGTCCAGCGCCGCCGCCGCATCCGACAATTCGCCGGTGCCGTGGTCGAACTCGCCCTGGCTGCGGCCGATGCCGCGGAAATTGAAGCGCAGCGTGGTGAAGTCGCGCTTCTGGAACATGTAGAAGAGGTCATAGACGATCTTGTTGTTCATCGTGCCGCCGAACTGTGGGTGCGGGTGCAGGACGATGGCGATCGGCGCGCTCTTTTCCTTGGAAGGCTGGTAGCGACCCTCCAGGCGGCCGGCGGGACCGGTGAAAATGACCTCAGGCATGAAATACTCCAAATGGCATACAATGCGCGGCGCCCGGAACTCTCTTCCTCTGGCCCGCTTCCACAGACCTTGACGCAGGGCGAGCGTCTTCTTAGAAGCTAGTTTAGAATTGTTCAAAACTGGATGGCTGGCCGCTATGGCCCGGCCATCCCGCCGCAAGCCGCGTAAATAGGACGTCTTGCCTTGCAATTTCAAGGAAATAACGCGCTATCCCTACGGAATGGGTTTTGACGGGATCGACTGAGTGAAAATGGCCGCCACACGCGCCTATCTCGACTACAATGCCAGCGCGCCGCTCGTCACCGAGGCGCGCGAGGCGATGATTGCCGCGCTCGATCTCGTCGCCAATCCGTCATCGGTGCATGCCGAGGGGCGCGCGGCGCGCCGGCTGATCGATACTGCCCGGCGCGACGTGGCCGCGTTGGTCAACGCGAAGCCTGAACATGTCGTCTTCACCTCCGGCGCGACGGAAGCCGCCTCGACGCTGCTGACGCCGGACTGGCAGATGGGCCGCGGCGCGGTGCGCCTGAGCCGGCTCTACGTCTCGCAAGCCGATCATCCGTGCCTGCTGAATGGCGGCCGCTTCCCGGCAACGCAGGTGACGCGGATTGGCGTCGATGCCAACGGCATCGCCAATCTTTCTCAACTGACGGCCGCTCTCGCCGCGCATGACAAGGCCGATGGCCTGCCGCTGGTGGCCGTCCATGCCGCCAATAACGAGACTGGCGTCATCCAGCCGATTGATCGCATCGCCGCAATCGTCAAGGCGGCGGGCGGGATCCTGGTGGTCGATGCGGTGCAGGCTGCAGGCCGCGTTTCCATCGATATGTCAGCGGGTTACGCCGACTACCTGATTCTGTCCTCGCACAAGATCGGCGGCCCCAAGGGCGTCGGCTCCATCGTTGCGGCAGCCGACCTGATGATGCCGAAGCCGCTGATCAATGGCGGCGGCCAGGAAAAGGGCCATCGCGGCGGCACCGAAAACCTGGCGGCCATTGCCGGCTTTGGGGCCGCTGCGCGACAGGCTTTGGCTGGTCTGAACCATGTCGATACGCTCAAGTACCGCCGTGACGAAGTCGAAACCATCATCAAAATCCTGGTGCCGGACGCAGAAATCTTCGGAACCGGCGCACCAAGGCTTGCCAATACGACATTCTTCGCTATTCCCGGCGTCAAGGCCGAGACGGCGCAGATCGCTTTCGATCTGGCCGGCGTGGCGTTGTCGGCGGGATCGGCCTGTTCGTCGGGCAAGGTCGGTCCGAGCCATGTGCTGAAAGCCATGGGTTATGGCGACAGCCTCGGCGCTTTGCGCGTGTCCATCGGCCACGCAACGGGTGCTGCTGATATCGAGCTGTTTCGTTCGGCGCTGGCAGGGATCGCCCAGCGTCGGGCGGGCAGGGAACAGGCCGCCTGAGGCGGCGAAGAGGAGTTCAGGTCTTTGGGCCTGGTAGAGCCGTGCGTTTGCAAGTGGCCGGATGAATTCCCGGTCGAGACGCACTATATGGAACTTACGCCGCTGGACGCGCCCTGAGGGGCAGCCGTCCGCGATGCCATAGTTTGAAAACTGTCGGGCCTTGACCCCGGCGTGGATGGAGAACGCTTATGCCTGCTGTGCAGGACACGATCGATCGGGTCCGAAAGATCGACGTCGACCAATACAAATACGGATTCCAGACCGAGATCGCCGTCGACAAGGCCCCCAAGGGCCTGAGCGAAGACATTATTCGCTTCATCTCGGCCAAGAAGGATGAACCGTCCTGGATGCTGGAATGGCGTCTGGGAGCCTATCGGCGCTGGCTGACGCTGGAGGAGCCGACCTGGGCGCGCGTCAACTATCCCAAGATCGACTTCCAGGACATCTACTACTATGCGGCGCCCAAGAGCACGCCCGGCCCGACGTCGCTCAGCGACGTCGATCCCGAAATCCTGAAGGTTTATGAGAAACTCGGCATCCCGCTGCGGGAACAGGAAATCCTCGCCGGCGTGCAGAAGACCGACGTGTCGGAATTCGAGGAAGCCAGCGACAATGTCTACAAATCGGGCCGTGTCGCGGTCGACGCGGTGTTCGATTCCGTTTCGGTCGTCACCACCTTCAAGAAGGAGCTGGCGCAGGCCGGCGTCATCTTCTGCTCGATCTCGGAAGCCATCCGCGAGCATCCGGAACTGGTGCAGAAGTATCTTGGCTCGGTCGTGCCGACCTCCGACAATTTCTACGCCACGCTGAATTCGGCTGTCTTCACCGACGGCTCGTTCGTCTTCGTGCCCAAGGGCGTGCGCTGCCCGATGGAGCTTTCGACCTATTTCCGCATGAACGAAAAGAACACCGGCCAGTTCGAGCGCACGCTGATCATCGCCGAGGAGGGGGCTTACGTCTCCTATCTCGAAGGCTGCACGGCGCCGCAGCGCGACGAGAACCAGCTGCATGCCGCCGTGGTCGAACTTGTGGCGCTCGACGACGCCGAGATCAAATATTCGACGGTACAGAACTGGTACCCCGGTGACGCCGAGGGCAAGGGCGGCATCTACAATTTCGTCACCAAGCGCGGCGACTGCCGTGGCGACCGTTCGAAGATTTCGTGGACGCAGGTCGAGACCGGTTCGGCCATCACCTGGAAATATCCGAGCTGCATCCTGCGCGGCGACGATTCCTCGGGCGAGTTCTATTCGATCGCCGTGTCGAACGGTTATCAGCAGGTCGACTCGGGCACCAAGATGATCCACCTCGGCAAGAACACGTCGAGCCGCATCATCTCCAAGGGCATCGCCGCCGGCTTCTCGCAGAACACCTATCGCGGACAGGTCTCGGCGCACCGCAAGGCGACCAACGCGCGCAACTTCACCAATTGCGATAGTCTGCTGATCGGCGACCAGTGCGGCGCGCACACCGTGCCCTACATGGAAGCCAAGAACTCGACGGCGCAGTTCGAACATGAGGCGACGACGTCGAAGATTTCCGAGGACCAGAAGTTCTACGTCATGCAGCGCGGCATCCCCGAGGAAGAGGCGATCGCGCTGATCGTCAACGGCTTCGTCAAGGACGTCATCCAGCAATTGCCGATGGAGTTCGCGGTCGAAGCACAGAAGCTGATCGGCATCAGCCTCGAGGGCTCGGTCGGCTGACCGCACAAGATATATCCAGGAAAGAAAAAATGCTTGAGATCAAGAACCTGCATGCCCGCATCGTCGATGACGGCACCGAGATTATTCGCGGCCTCGACCTGACGGTGAAAGCCGGCGAGGTCGCCGCCATCATGGGCCCGAACGGCTCGGGCAAGTCGACGCTGTCCTATATCCTCGCCGGCCGCGAGGACTATGAGGTCACCGAGGGCGACATCCTCTACAACGGCCAGTCGATCCTCGAAATGGACCCGGCCGAGCGTGCCACCGCGGGCATTTTTCTCGCCTTCCAGTATCCGATGGAGATACCGGGCGTGGCCACCATGGAATTCCTCAAGGTGGCGATGAACGAGCAGCGCAAGGCGCGCGGCGAAGAACCGCTGAAGATCCCGGAATTCCTGAAGCGGGTGAAGGAGGCAGCCGCCTCGCTCAACATGGACATGGCGATGCTGAAGCGGCCGCTCAATGTCGGTTTCTCCGGCGGCGAGAAGAAGCGCGCCGAAATCCTGCAGATGAAGCTCCTGGAGCCGAAGCTATGCGTGCTCGACGAGACCGATTCCGGCCTCGACATCGACGCGCTGAAGATCGTCTCGGACGGCGTCAATGCGCTGCGTTCGCCCGATCGAGCCATCGTCGTCATCACCCATTACCAGCGCCTGCTCGAACACATCGTGCCGGATAGCGTGCACGTGCTCTACAAGGGCCAGGTCATCAAGTCGGGCGACAAGTCGCTGGCGCTCGACCTCGAAGCCAATGGATACGCCGGTGTGATCGGCGAAGCCGCGTGAGATGCCAGAAGGCAGGGCGAAACTGATGAATATGCATACACAACCCCAGCGAACTCCAGCCGAAACGGCGCTGATCGACGCCTTCGGCGAGCGGCTGTCGCTGCTGCCGGGCGACGGCGCGGTGATGCTGAAGCGCGACGACGCCATCGAGGCGATCAAGCACGGCCTGCCGACGCGTCGCATCGAATCCTGGCACTATACGGATCTGCGCCGGCTGCTGACTTTGGTGCCGGACTTCGATCCGACCGCTGCGGTCAAAGCGCTGGCGCCGATTGTCGAAGGCTCCGCCATCCTGGCCGTCCTGAACGGCGTCTCGAACGCGAAGTTTCCCGCGATCGAAGGCGTGACTGTCCATCGCCTGTCGGAAAAGCTGACCGACGGCTCGATTGCGCCCGGCCTCGATCCCTATGGCAGCGATGACGCCATCGGTGCGCTGAACACCGCCTTTGTCGCCGACGGCTATTTCGTCGACATCGCCGATGGCGCAGCACTTGAAAAGCCGATCGAATTGCAGAACCTGCAGGCTGGCGGCCAGCTGCATGTGCGCTTTCCCGTGCGTGTCGGCGCGGGCGCCAAAGCGGCTATCGTCGAGCGTCAGGCCGGCGAGGGCGCGGCACTGGCCAGCTCGGTCAGCCAGCTCGTGCTGGGCGAAGGTGCGGAGGTGACGTGGCTGATCGTGCAGGAACAGCCGGAGACCGCCACGCATCTTGCGCAGTTCAAGGCGCATCTAGGCAAGAATTCGAAGCTGACCGTGTTCTTCATGAATGCCGGCGGCAAGCTTGTGCGCCAGGAGATCGTCGTCAGGACCACTGGCGAAGGCGCCGACTTCAAACTGCGCGGCATCAATCTGCTGGCCGGCGACACCCACACCGACGTCACCATGGTGCTCGACCATGCCGTGCCCCACACCACCTCGACGGAAGTGATCCGCAATGTGGTGACCGGCAAGGCGCGCGGCGTCTTCCAGGGCCGCATCAACGTCCATCAATACGCGCAGAAGACCAACGCCAAGATGGCCTGCAACACGCTGCTTCTGTCCGACGATGGCGAGTTCTCGACGAAGCCGGAGCTGGAAATTTTTGCTGACGACGTCATCTGCGGCCATGGCGCGACCGTCACCGAGATCGATCACAATCACCTGTTCTACCTGATGGCGCGCGGCATCGACGAGAAGAGCGCCCGCGGCCTGCTGGTCAAGGCGTTCGTGGCGGAAGTGATCGAGGAACTGGACGACGAGACGATCGTCGAGGCGCTGGAGACACGGCTCGACGAGTGGTTCGCAGCGCACGGGTAAGCGCCCGACCTTCTCCCTTGTGGGAGAAGGTCGATCGCCAACGTAGCGTCGCGCCGGGTATTGGAAGGATCGCGGCCTTGGCCGCAAAGGACTTCGTAATGGACCAGAAACTCGAAACCACCCCTTACGACGTCGAGGCGATCCGCCGCGACTTCCCGATCCTGTCGCGCGAAGTCTATGGCAAACCGCTCGTCTATCTCGACAATGGCGCCTCGGCGCAGAAGCCGCAGGTGGTGCTCGACACGATCCAGCACGCCTATTCCCAGGAATACGCCAACGTCCACCGTGGCCTGCATTTCCTCTCCAACGCCGCGACCGACGCCTATGAAAAGGCGCGAGAAACGGTGCGCCGTTTCCTCAACGCGCCGAGCACCGACAACATCGTCTTCACCTCGAACACCACCGCCGCCATCAACACCGTCGCCTATGGCTACGGCATGCCTAATATCGGCGAGGGCGACGAGATCGTGCTGTCGATCATGGAACATCACTCCAACATCGTCCCGTGGCATTTCATCCGCGAGCGGCAGGGCGCCAAGCTGGTCTGGGTGCCGGTCGACGATCTCGGCGTCTTCCACATCGAGGAATTCGAAAAGCGGCTGACCAACCGAACCAGGCTGGTCGCCATCACCCAGATGTCGAATGCGCTGGGCACAGTGACGCCGATCAAGGAGATCGTGCGCATCGCGCATGCCCGTGGCATTCCGGTGCTTGTCGACGGCAGCCAGAGCGCTGTCCATATGCCGATCGACGTCCAGGATCTCGACTGCGATTTCTTCGTCTTCACCGGCCACAAGGTCTACGGTCCCTCTGGCATCGGCGTGCTCTACGGCAAGAAGGACATTCTGCAGGGCATGCGCCCCTTCATGGGCGGCGGCGAGATGATCGAGGAGGTGACGGAAGATATCGTGACCTACAACGAGCCGCCGCATCGGTTCGAGGCCGGCACGCCGCCGATCGTGCAGGCGATCGGCCTGGGTGCGGCACTGGAGTACATGGAGAAGGTTGGCCGCGAGCGCATCGCGGCGCACGAAGCCGACCTCAAGACATATGCGCATGAGCGGCTGCGCGCCATCAACTCGCTGCGCATCTTCGGCGACGCGCCGAGCAAGGGCGCCATCATCTCGTTCGAATTGCAGGGTATTCACGCCCATGACGTGTCGATGGTGATAGACAGGCAAGGCGTGGCGGTGCGTGCCGGAACCCATTGCGCCCAGCCGCTGTTGAAACGCTTTGGCGTAACCTCCACATGCAGGGCATCGTTCGGCATGTATAATACCAGGGCCGAAGTCGATGCTTTGGCCGGAGCGCTTGAGAAAGCGCGCAAGTTCTTTGGATGATGACCATGGATGATGCGAGCCACACCACCGAGACCGCCCCGGAAGCGGCCATCAATCCGCTGGTTTCCGCCTCGGCCATTCCCGCCGATGAACTGGCGCGGCTGACCGACGACATCGTCTCGGCGCTGAAGACGGTCTACGACCCGGAAATTCCGGCCGACATCTACGAACTCGGCCTGATCTACAAGATCGACATCGAGGATGACCGCTCGGTCAAGATCGACATGACGCTGACCGCGCCGGGCTGCCCGGTGGCCGGCGAAATGCCAGGCTGGGTGGAGAACGCCGTCGGTGCCGTCGAAGGCGTCTCCGGCGTTGAGGTCAACATGACCTTCGACCCGCCCTGGTCGCCCGACCGCATGTCGGAAGAGGCGCAGGTGGCGGTCGGCTGGTACTAGGCTGACAGGGTTTGGCGCACTTGCGCCAGTGGTAAAACTTCACCATTTTAGGTGAGGAATCATTCGGCGGGCCTTGAACCTGCATTGAATGGAAGAGGAAAAAGAATGGGACGCTTCGCCGTCATCACGATGACCGAAAAGGCCGCCGACCGGGTGCGCGAGATCGTTGCCACGCGCGACAATGCGCATGGCATTCGCTTGGGCATCAAGAAGGGCGGCTGCGCCGGCATGGAGTACACGGTCGACCTGGTGACCGAACCCAACACCAAGGACGACCACATCGAGCGCGACGGCGCCCATGTCTATGTTGCGCCCGAGGCGGCGCTTTTCCTGTTCGGCACCGAGATGGATTTCGAGCAGACGGCGCTGCGCACCGGCTTCACCTTCCACAACCCGAACCAGAGTTCGGCCTGCGGCTGCGGCGAATCGGTCGAGCTCAAGCCCGCTGATCTGAAGAAGCTGGCTGAAGCGCGCGCATTGGCCTAGACGCCTCTTCCTTCGCCCCGTAAACGGGGCGAAGAGCGCTACTTCACCCACATCCCTGTCCGCTTGTGCCAGTCGGCGATCGATTCCTCGGGATAGACGTCGAACGCCTTGTCCTTCCTGCCGATCTCCGGCTCCACCCAGCTCGCTTTGTATTTCAGCATCAGGTGCACCTTTTCCGGCGGTTTCGGCAGCTCGCTGTCGATCGCCGAGGCGAAGGGATGCACCAGATCCGGCCATGTCGGGTCGTAGAGCCAGAGCGCTGAGCCGCATTTCCTACAGAAATTGCGCTCGCCCGACGAAATCTCGCACGTTGGATGCTCGTCATCTTCGATCTCGGCGCGAAAGACGCCGAGGCTGCGCTTGCCCTTGATCTTCAGTGTCTTGTAGTCGGCGCCGAGATTAATGGCGAAACCGCCGCCGCCCTGCTGCTTGCGGCAGATCGAGCAGTAGCACAGCATGAACGGCACCGGCGTGTGGCTTTGCACCTCGAAGTGGACGGCATCGCAGCGGCAGGATCCTTTGAGCAGAAGCGGCATGGCAAAACTCCGATGGATGGCTCTCAACTTGTCAGCATGATCTTGGTTGCGGCAATGACAAGGCAAGATCGCGATGACATGATTGCGGCATGGACAATGAACGCATCGCCGAACTGTTCGAGGGCCTTGGCCCAGTCTCGATCCGCAAACTGTTCGGCGGCAAGGGCATCTATTTCGACGGCGTCATCGTCGCCATCATGCTGCGCGGCGAATTGCTGCTCAAGGCCGACGAACAAAGCGCCCCCGACTTCGAAGCGGCCGGTTGCAAGCAGTGGACCTATACCGGCACGCGCCACGGCAAACTGGTCGCCATGCCTTACTGGAGCATTCCCGACAGCGCGTTTGACGATCCCGACGAGATGATTGTGTGGGCACGCCGGGCTTATGAGGCGGGGCTGCGGGCGGGGAAGTGACGCACAAAATTCGGAACGTTGGAGGGACAGCACCCCCCTCTGTCCTGCCGGACATCTCCCCCGCAAGGGGGGAGATTGGCAGCTTCAGTGCCGGCGCTTCTCCTTCAACGTTGAAGATTGGCGAAAGCGAAAATGACAGCTCGATCTCCCCCCTTGCGGGGGAGATGTCCGGCAGGACAGAGGGGGGTGTGACGGAACGCGGCAGTCGCGCTTAGCCTTGCACCGCCAACGAGGCTTGGCTTCCTTCTCTACAATGCCCTCGCGATCCTCGCCGCCAGCCGCGCATTGTTCTCGACCAGCGCAATGTTGGTCTTGAGGCTCCGGCCGCCGGTCAGTTCGAGGATTTTTCCCAACAGGAACGGCGTCACCGCCTTGCCCGTCACATTCTGCACCTCGGCCGCCCTCTGCGCGGCATCGATATAACCGGCCATCTCGCTGGCCGGGATTTCGTCATCCTGCGGCACCGGGTTGGCGATCAGCATGCCGCCGCCCAGGCCCAGCGCCTGCCGCGTTTTGTAGAAATGCGCGATCTCTTCCGGCTTGTGCAGGGTCAGCGGGGCGCGGAAGCGCGATTGGCGCGACCAGAAGGCGGGCATCGTTTCGCAGCCATGGCCGATCACCGGCACGCCGCGCGTTTCCAGCACTTCCAGCGTCTTTTCGATGTCGAGGATCGCCTTGGCGCCGGCCGAGACGACGATGACCGGCGTGCGCGCCAGCTCATCGAGATCGGCCGAGATGTCGAAGCTCTTTTCCGCACCCTTGTGCACGCCGCCAATGCCGCCGGTGGCGAACACTTTGATCCCGACCATATCGGCTGCGATCATGGTGGCGGCGACCGTGGTGCCGCCGGTGCGTCCCTCAGCAACCGCAAAGCCGAGATCGGCGCGCGACAGCTTCATCGCGTCGCCGGTCATCGCCAGTGACTCGCGCTCGCCGTCGGACAGCCCGATCTTGATGCGCCCGGCGACCACGGCGATCGTCGCCGGCACCGCACCGCCGTCGCTGATGATCTTTTCGACATTGGCGGCCATGGCGCCGTTGTCGGGATAGGGCATTCCATGGGTGATGATGGTGCTTTCCAGGGCCACCACGGGGCGGCCGGCGGCGAGCGCTTCGGCCACCGGCGGGTGGATGTCGATGAAGGGGCGGGCGCTTTGCGGGGTCATGACGGTCTCCGATCCGGATAGCCGCGCGTCCTCTTGGACGTCGCGTTCCGGCGATGGCAATTGGCCGCCCTCATGCCATTTCCCGCGCGTCGGGCACAAGGGCCAGCGCCTCGGCAAAGGTCGCGGTGGTAAAGGCCGGCACGGCATCCGCACTTTCGATGGCGAGCGTTGCCGCGGCCACGCCCTCGCGCAGGGCCTGCCGCAAGGCTAGACCGCGCAGCAGGGCAGCGATGCAAGCACCGGCCAGTGCATCGCCGGCGCCGGTGACGTCGGCAACCTTTCTCGGCGTCGGCGGCAGGATCGAGAAGGCGCCGGCTTCGTCGAAGCCCAGCACCGGGCCATCGCCTGCCGTCACCACGCCACTCCTGAGGCCGCTGCAGCGCAAACCGTCGACGATTTCGCGCTCCGTCGCATTCGCATTGACGCCGGCCAGCACCACGGCCTCGCGCCGGTTCATGAAGACCTGCGCGAGCGCATTCAGCACGGGTATCAGCCGCACCACCTTGGCCGGCGAGATAGCGATGGCATAGACCGGCTTGCCGGCGGCGAGCCCCACCAGCCGCTCAAGTGCCGAGGACGGCAGATTGGCGTCGCACAGCACCGCATCGGCCTCGGCAACCACCTCGCGCACCTTGGAGCGGCGGATCTGTTTGGGGAAGGCCAAATCGTAGAGCGCCATATCGGCAAAGCCGGTGATCAGCTCGCCTTCGCGGTCGATCAGCGCGGTGTAGCTTGGCGTGGTGCGGTCGAGGAACACCGCCGACAGGTCGGCAATGCCGGCCTCAATGATGGCGCGCGACACCGTCTCGGCCGAGGCATCGCCGCCGCGCACCGACAAAAGCGAGGCCGAGACGCCGCGCCGAACGAGGCTGCGCAGCGCGTTGAAGACGCCGCCGCCGACATCTTCGCGCATTGTGCCGGGGTTGGAGGCGGCGGGCACGTAAGGGCCGGACACCTGGCCGCGCCGGTCGATATGGGCGCCGCCGACGGCGAGGATTTTTGCAGATTTCACCATGCCGGCGATATGACCTTTGTTATTCGAGCCGCACAAGCGCTAGGCTGTGCGGCGGAGCTTCGCAGGCAAGCCGGCGATTCGGGCGGAGCCAAACGGCTGGAACGTCTGGCCCAATGCGGGATACATCCGGAAACGAAAGCGTTAGACAAAAAAAGAACAAATCCGGATAAAGATTGTTTTTCAGATATTTGACCCCTCTTGCCAAACGAGAACAAAAAAGGTACAAACTGGGGCAGGGATTACGGATTGTCCGGCCTTCATTGACGACCAAGGGGTGATGTATCATGGCTCAGAATTCTTTGCGGCTTGTAGAGGACAAAGCGGTGGACAAATCAAAGGCTCTGGACGCGGCGCTGTCGCAAATCGAGCGCGCCTTCGGCAAGGGCTCGATCATGCGGCTGGGTGCCAATGAGCAGGTCGTCGAAATCGAAACCGTGCCGACCGGATCGCTTGGCCTCGACATCGCGCTTGGCGTCGGCGGCCTGCCGCGCGGCCGCATCGTCGAGATCTACGGGCCGGAAAGCTCGGGCAAGACGACACTGGCGCTGCACACGGTGGCCGAAGCCCAGAAGAAGGGCGGCATCTGCGCCTTCGTCGATGCCGAGCACGCGCTCGACCCGGTCTATGCCCGCAAGCTCGGCGTCGATCTCGAAAACCTGCTGATCTCGCAGCCCGACACCGGCGAGCAGGCGCTGGAGATCTGCGACACGCTGGTGCGTTCCGGCGCCATCGACGTGCTGGTGGTCGATTCGGTCGCAGCGCTGACGCCGCGCGCTGAAATCGAGGGCGAAATGGGCGATTCGCTGCCCGGCCTGCAGGCGCGTCTGATGAGCCAGGCGCTGCGTAAGCTGACCGCCTCGATCTCGCGCTCCAACACCATGGTCATCTTCATCAACCAGATCCGCATGAAGATCGGCGTCATGTTCGGGTCGCCGGAAACCACGACGGGCGGCAACGCGCTGAAATTCTATGCTTCGGTCCGCCTCGACATCCGGCGCATCGGCTCGGTCAAGGACCGCGACGAGGTCGTCGGCAACCAGACCCGCGTCAAGGTGGTCAAGAACAAGCTGGCGCCGCCCTTCAAAGTGGTCGAGTTCGACATCATGTATGGCGAGGGCGTCTCCAAGACCGGCGAGCTGGTCGATCTCGGCGTCAAGGCCGGCGTGGTCGAGAAGTCAGGCGCGTGGTTCTCCTACAATTCGCAGCGCCTCGGTCAGGGCCGCGAGAACGCCAAACTGTTCCTGCGCGACAATCCTGACACGGCGCGCGAGATCGAACTGGCGCTCAGGCAGAATGCCGGGCTGATCGCCGAGAAATTCCTCGAAAATGGCGGCCCTGAGCGCGGCGAAGACGACGGCTTCGAGGAAGAATCCGGCGCCATGTAGGGCAATGGTCAGAGTTCGGCCATAAATCCAGTCTATTATCTGATGCTTATGTAACCGAGTTCTTAGTTTTGCGTTCCAGACCGCCGGCCTTCGAGCCGGCGGTTTTCGTTTTTGGGCAAGCGTGAAGGCAGCCTGGCAGCTGCCGGATTGGCCCAATTCCGAGTTTCTGGACAGGGTGAAGCCTGCCCGCTAAAAGGCCAAGTCGATCTTCTAAAAGCAGAGACCAGTTTCCGCCGGCCGTGCCGGCGGTTTTCGCGAAAAGGCAGCAGTCATGAGTGGCGTGAACGAGATCCGGTCGACATTCCTCGACTATTTCCGCAAGGAGGGCCACGAGGTCGTGGCCTCGAGCCCGCTGGTGCCGCGCAACGACCCGACGCTGATGTTCACCAATGCCGGCATGGTGCAGTTCAAGAATGTCTTCACCGGTCTCGAGAAGCGGCCCTATTCGCGCGCCACCACCGCGCAGAAGAGCGTGCGCGCCGGCGGCAAGCACAACGACCTCGACAATGTCGGCTACACCGCGCGCCACCTGACCTTCTTCGAGATGCTCGGCAACTTCTCCTTCGGCGACTATTTCAAGGAGCGCGCCATCGAGTTGGCCTGGAACCTGATCACCAAGGAGTTCGGGCTGAACAAGGACAAGCTCCTGGTCACCGTCTATCACACCGATGACGAGGCGGCCGGCTTCTGGAAGAAGATCGCCGGCTTCTCCGATGACCGCATCATCCGCATCCCGACCTCGGACAATTTCTGGGCGATGGGCGACACCGGCCCGTGCGGACCGTGCTCGGAGATATTCATCGACCGCGGCGAGCACATCTGGGGAGGCCCTCCCGGCAGCCCGGAGGAAGATGGCGATCGGTTCCTCGAATTCTGGAACCTGGTGTTCATGCAGTATGAGCAGGTCACCAAGGAAGAGCGCATCGACCTGCCGCGGCCGTCGATCGACACGGGCATGGGCCTGGAGCGTATGGCCTCCATCCTGCAAGGGGTAGAGAGCGTTTTTGAGACCGATCTGTTCCGCCATCTGATCGATGCGGCGTCGTCCGCGCTCGGGCAGGGGCCTGACAAGGAGACGGTGGCGTCCTACCGCGTCATTGCCGATCACCTGCGCTCGTCATCCTTCCTGGTGGCCGATGGCGTGTTGCCGTCGAACGAAGGCCGCGGCTACGTGCTGCGCCGCATCATGCGCCGCGCCATGCGCCATGCTCAGCTGCTGGGCGCCAAGGAGCCGCTGATGTGGAAGCTGGTGACGGCGCTGGTGCGCGAGATGGGCCAGGCCTATCCCGAACTGCTGCGCGGCGAACAGCTGATCACCGAGACGCTGAAGCTCGAGGAGACGCGCTTCCGCAAGACGCTGGTGCGCGGCCTCGGTTTGCTCTCCGAGGCGACCGAGACGCTGCATGCCGGCGACATGCTGGATGGCGAGACCGCCTTCAAGCTCTACGACACTTACGGCTTCCCGCTCGATTTGACGCAGGACGCGCTGCGCCAGCGCAGCATCTCGGTCGATCTTGCCGGCTTCACCCATGCGATGGAGCAGCAGAAGGCCGAGGCGCGCAAGCATTGGACCGGGTCCGGCGAGGCCGCCACCGAAACGGTGTGGTTTTCCGTGCGCGAACAGACCGGCGCCACCGAATTTCTCGGCTACGAAACTGAAGCTGCGGAAGGCCTCATCCAGGCGCTGGTCAAGGACGGCAAGACTGTCGACAGCGCCGGCAAGGGCGATGCAGTGGCGGTCGTCGTCAACCAGACGCCGTTCTATGGCGAGTCCGGCGGCCAGATGGGCGACACCGGCGTGATCTCAGGCGAAGGTTTTTCGATCGAAATCTCCGACACGCAGAAGAAGGCCGACGGGCTGTTCGTGCATCTGGGCAAGGTGGCGAGCGGCTCGGTCAAGACCGGTGCTTCTGTCGAACTGAAGGTCGACCATGCACGCCGCACCAGGTTGCGCGCCAACCATTCGGCGACGCATCTCATCCATGAGGCGCTGCGCGAGGTGCTGGGCACGCATGTCGCGCAGAAGGGCTCGCTGGTGGCGCCTGAGCGGCTGCGCTTCGACATCTCGCACAATAAGCCGATCTCGGCCGAAGACCTCGACGAGGTCGAGCGCATGGCCAACGAAATCGTCGTCCAGAACAGCCCGGTGACGACGCGGCTGATGTCGGTCGACGATGCCATCGCCGAGGGCGCCATGGCGCTGTTCGGCGAAAAATACGGCGACGAGGTGCGCGTCGTGTCGATGGGCACCGGCGTGCACGGCGCCAAGGCCAATCGGCCCTATTCTGTCGAGCTCTGCGGCGGCACGCATGTCCGCGCGACCGGCGATATCGGTCTTATCCGCGTCGTCTCCGACAGCGCGGTCGCCGCCGGCGTGCGCCGCATCGAGGCGCTGACCGGCGAAGCAGCCAGAAAGTATCTCGACGAGCAGGACAGACGCCTGAAGGCGACGGCGGCAGTGCTGAAGATTTCGCCTGCCGACGTGCCGGGGCGTGTCGAGACGCTGCTCGAGGAGCGCAAGAAGCTCGAGAAGGAGCTGAGCGAAGCGCGCAAGAAACTGGCGCTGGGCGGCGGGTCGCCTGCCGATGCTCCGGCTGCCAACGAAACCGTCGCCGGCGTCGGCTTCCTCGGCAAGGCGGTCTCCGGCGTATCGCCGAAGGATCTGAAGCCGCTGGCCGATGCCGGCAAGACCTCGCTCGGCTCCGGCGTGGTCGTGTTCGTTGGCGCGGGCGAAGACAACAAGGCAAGTGTCGTGGTCGCTGTCACCGACGACCTCGTTAGCCGCTTCAGCGCGGTCGATCTGGTGCGCGTGGCTTCGGCAGCGCTCGGCGGGCAGGGCGGCGGCGGCCGGCCCGACATGGCGCAAGCCGGCGGCCCGGATGCCTCGAAGGCGAATGATGCCATCGCCGCGGTCAAGGCAGCGCTGGAGGCAGCCTGAAAGCCACCCCATGCCCGATAGTCCCCGCAAGAAGGTGCTCGTCCTCGGCGGCTACGGACTGATCGGCGAAGCCGTCGTCGGCCGCTTGGCTCGCGACGGGCATGATGTGACCGGCCTCGGCCGCGATATCAGCGAGGCCGCGCGACGCTGGCCAGCCGTGCGCTGGGTCGCGGCCGACATGGCGCGGCTGCTTGCCGCTGAAGACTGGCTGCCGCTGGTTGCCGGCATGGATGCGGTGGTCAATGCGGCGGGCGCCCTGCAGGACGGCCCGCGCGACCGCCTCGACGCCATCCACCGAGGCGCGGTCGTGGCGCTTGTCGCGGCCTGCGAACAGGCCGGTATCGGGCATTTCATACAGATCTCGGCAATCGGCGCCGATCTCGCCTCGCCGGATGTTTTCTTCAGCACCAAGGCGCAAGGCGACAAGGCCGTCGCAGGTTCTTCGCTGGAGTGGACAATCCTGCGCCCGGGGCTGGTGATCGCGCCCGCCGCCTATGGTGGGACAGCACTTGTGCGCGCTCTTGCCGCCTTTCCCGGTTTTGTCCCTGCCGTCATGGCGCGCCAGCCGATCCAGACCGTGGCAGTCACCGATGTTGCCGAGGCCGTGTCGCGCGCGGTTGCCGGATCGCTGCCGCCGCGTCTGTCCGTCGATCTCGTCGAAGCCGAGGCTCGCTCGCTGGCCGACGTGCTGGTTACCTTCCGCGCATGGCTCGGCCTGGCGCCGGCCCGCCTGGTGCCGATGCCGGCCTTTCTCGGCCGGCTCGCGGCTGTTGTTGCCGACGGCCTCGGCCTGCTCGGCTGGCGATCGCCTTTGCGCAGCGCGGCCCTGGCCGCGCTGGCGCGCGGCGTGACCGGCAACGCCAGGTCGTGGAGCGAGATTTCCGATCATCCGCTGCATCCGCTGGAGTCAACGCTGGCCGCCATGCCCGCCCATGTTCAGGAGCGCTGGTTCGCGCGGCTCTGGCTGCTGAAACCGGTCGTATTCGGCTGCCTCTCGCTGTTCTGGCTGGTCTCCGGCATTGTCGGGTTTGCCAGGCAGGATGCTGCTGCCGGCATTCTTGTCTCGCATGGCCTGTCGCCCACGCTGGCGCTCGGAATGGTTCTTGCCGGAAGTGTTGCCGACATCATTGTCGGCGCCGCTGTTCTCGTGCGGTCCTTGGCGCGCCTTGCGTTGCTGGGGATGATCGCCATCACCTTGGCCTATCTCAGCGCAGCAACCGCGCTTGCGCCCGATTTGTGGCTCGATCCGCTGGGAGCTATCATCAAGGCGGTACCCGCGCTTTGCCTTGCCCTGGTGGCGTTGGCCATCTTGGACGAGCGATGAACCTCTGGGCCGACCTCCTGCGCTGGGCGCATATCATCGGCGCCACGGTCCTGTTCGGCACCGGCGCCGGCATCGCCTTCTTCATGCTGATGGCGCAGCGCACCGGCCGTGCCGAACTCGTTGCCCATGTCGCCGGCACCGTCGTCTTCGCCGACACCATTTTCACCGCGACCGCCGTCATCGTGCAGCCCATCACCGGCGTGCTGCTGGCGCAGGCGGTGGGCTGGCCGCTTTCCGAAGGCTGGATCGTGCTGTCCCTGCTGCTCTATGTCATGACCGGCCTGTTCTGGCTACCGGTGGTCTGGGTTCAGATCCGCATCCGCAACCTGGCGCGGCAGGCGGTCATCGACAACACACCGCTGCCCCTTGAGGAAAAGCGCCTGTTTCGCATCTGGTTTGCGTGCGGCGTCCCGGCATTCGCCGCCGTTCTTGCCATTCTGTGGCTGATGTCGACAAAGCCCGAGATAGGCTTCTAGCCCATCGACTTTGCGGCACCGCTCAATCGGCCTTTTCAGTCATGGCAAAGGCTTTTCTGGCAGCAATTCGGTCCCACCAGGCGTGGATATCAGCAAATTCAGCGAGCAGATTCTGCCCTTCGGGAACGTTGAGGAAATAGGCGATGATGGATGCCGCATGCAGATCGGCCAACGTCAGCTGGTCGCCGAGCAGCCACGGCCCCGGCGCTTTGAGGGAGGCAAGCACCCTGAGCACTGTTTCGGCCTGGCGCAGTCCGTCGGCGATGAGCGCCTCGTCGGGCGCTTCCTTCTCCAGCCGCTCGACGGCAACATCCCAGACCATCGACCTATAGGCATAAGCGTCGAGCATGCCGATGATCTGGTTCATTCGCGCGCGGCCGCGCGGGTCCTTCGGCTGCAGCGCCGGGCCGTCGAACGCCTCGTCGACATAGCGGGCGATTGCACTGGTTTCGAACAGGCGAAAACCGTCATGCTCGAAGGCCGGGATGCGGCCAAACGGGTGATGTTCCAGATACCAGGCTGGACTACCATCTGCAGCGAAGATATCGACCGGCACAAGCTCGTAGTCGGTACCCTTTTCCGCCAGCGCCAGGCGGACGATGCGGACATAGACGCTGTAGTCGGCGCCGTAGAGGATCGGCCTGGTCATTGATCAGCCCCTCGTTTCTGCCCAAAAAGAAGGCTCCTTTCGGAGCCTTCGTTATCGGCTTATGCCATCGCCTTCTGCAGGTTCTCGTCGATCTTGTCGAGGAAACCGGTGGTCGACAGCCAGGGCTGGTCGGGGCCGATCAGGAGCGACAGGTCCTTGGTCATGAAGCCGCTCTCGACGGTCTGGATGCAGACCTTCTCCAGCGTGTCGGCAAAGCGCTTCAGCTCGGCATTGTCGTCGAGCTTGGCGCGGTGGGCGAGGCCACGCGTCCAGGCGAAGATAGAGGCGATCGAATTGGTCGAGGTTTCCTCGCCCTTCTGGTGCTGGCGATAGTGGCGGGTGACGGTACCGTGCGCGGCTTCCGCTTCCACGGTCTTGCCGTCCGGCGTCATCAGCACCGAGGTCATCAGGCCGAGCGAACCAAAACCTTGCGCCACCGTGTCGGACTGGACGTCGCCGTCATAGTTCTTGCAGGCCCAGACATAGCCGCCCGACCATTTCAGAGCGGAGGCCACCATGTCGTCGATCAGCCGGTGCTCGTACCACAGCTTCTTCGACTTGAACTCTGCCTCGAACTCCTGCTCGTAGACCTCCTGGAAAATATCCTTGAAGCGGCCGTCATAGGCTTTGAGAATGGTGTTCTTCGTCGAGAGATAGACCGGATAGTTGCGCAGCAGGCCGTAATTCAGCGAGGCACGCGCGAATTCGCGGATCGACTCGTCGAGATTGTACATGGCCATGGCGACGCCGGCTCCGGGCGCGTCGTACACCTCGTGCTCGATCACCTTGCCGTCCTCGCCGACGAACTTGATGGTCAGCTTGCCCTTGCCGGGGAAGCGGAAATCGGTGGCGCGGTACTGATCGCCGAAGGCGTGGCGGCCGACGATGATCGGCTTGGTCCAGCCCGGCACCAGCCGCGGCACGTTCTTCATGATGATCGGTTCGCGGAAGATGGTGCCGCCCAAAATGTTGCGGATGGTGCCGTTCGGCGACTTCCACATCTTCTTCAGCTTGAATTCCTCGACGCGCTGTTCGTCGGGGGTGATGGTCGCGCACTTCACGCCGACACCCCATTTCTTGATGGCGTTGGCCGAATCGACGGTCACCTGGTCGTTGGTGGCGTCGCGGTGCTCGACGCCGAGATCGTAATATTCGAGCTTGAGGTCGAGATAAGGGTGGATCAGCTTGTCCTTGATGAACTGCCAGATGATGCGGGTCATCTCGTCGCCGTCGAGTTCGACGACCGGGTTCGCCACCTTGATCTTCGCCATGGAAAGAATGCCTCGCTTTTGGGGAACGGAACGGCCTTGCCCGCATGGCTTTTGGCCGAGGATGCGGAGCGTATATCAAAGCCTATTTGGCCGCGCAAACGCCGATCCACGTCGAAAGATGAGGTCGCGTGGGGGACCCGCTGTTTTGCAAACGCTTCATTTTGGCGGGCGGATGTGGCAGGGAACGCTGAAAATGCCGCAAACAGCAGTTCATTGAGATCATGTCCGCCCCGAAGCCGCCTGAAAACACCCCCACCGCTGGCCCAGCGATCATTCTGGTCGAGCCGCAACTCGGCGAGAATATCGGCATGGTCGCGCGCGCCATGGCCAATTTCGGCCTGTCCGAGTTGCGTCTCGTCAATCCGCGTGACGGCTGGCCGAGCGAGAAGGCGCGCGCCGCAGCCAGCCGCGCCGACCATGTCATAGATGCCGTCACTGTGTTCGGCGACCTGGCGTCCGCGGTCGCCGATCTCAATTTCGTCTTCGCCACCACGGCGCGCGAGCGCGACGGCTTCAAAGCCGTGCGCGGTCCGGTCGAGGCGGGCAGGGCGCTCAGGGCGCGCCAGATAGAAGGCCAGCGCACCGGGATCCTGTTCGGGCGCGAGCGCTTCGGCCTCTACAATGACGAGGTTGGACTGGCCGACGAGATCGTCACCTTTCCGGTCGACCCCGGCTTCTCGTCGCTCAACATCGCCCAGGCCGTGCTTTTGATGTCCTATGAATGGATGAAGTCGGGCCTCGAGGAGGAGACGGCGACCAATTTCTCCAGTCCCGAAATGAAGCCGGCAAGCAAGGAAGAGCTGCACGGCCTGTTTGCCTATCTCGAAGGCGCGCTCGAAGCGCGCGGCTATTTCCGCCCGGCGCCGAAGAAACCGAAGATGGTCGACAATCTGCGCGCCGTCTTGACCCGCGCCGGTTTCGCCGAGCCGGAACTCAAGGTGCTGCGCGGCATCATCTCGTCGCTGGACCGGTTTTCGCCGGCCATGCCGCGCGGCGACGGCTCGCCGGGAGACGATCCGAGACGGCTTCCGGCCGCCGCGCGAAAACGCCTGGCAGACAAAGAAGATTAGCAATCACTAAGCTTCGAACGGCTGAAGTAACCGAATTTTATTTGCTTCTCATCCATTGTTGTCAAAACGGCGGAGTGGCAAATGTTCACGTCCAATATCGGCCGCATGCGCTTCTTCTTCTATTCCCTCGGCCTAGCCTTCCTCGAGGCCATGTTGGCTCTGGTATGCATTGTGGGGACGATGGGTCTCGAAGGCTTCATCAACTCCGCGCCTGGTCCGTCGCGGCAAGGGATGGCCGGCGCGGTCCTCGTCGTTTCGCTCCTGGCTGTGGTCATGCGCGGCAACTTTGCCTGGCGGCGCAGCCGCGACGCCAATGGCAAGGCCTGGATTCTGTGGTCCTACATCGTGTTCTGCGCCATCTACGCTTTTCTGCAGGCAGGCACATTGCTGGTCATGGATTTCAACAACCCGGAAAACACGTCCAGCGGTCTCAACCTGCTTGCGCTGTCGATCTTTGGCCTTTGGTGCACGATCCTGGTGGCAAAGCCGGTGGCGGGCAGCAATATCGATGAGCTGACATCGGTTTTCGATTTCGAGGGCGCTGTTCCGTCGGCTAGCAGCCGGATGGCCACCAGCGCTGCGCCATCCACTGCGCGCGCCGCCGCACCTGCCACACGCTCGGTGCCATCTGTCCAACCGATGGGCCGGCCTAAGCCCGCGGGGTTCGGCAAGCGCGGGCTGTAGAGCAATCGCGAAAAGCGATCTTCGCGGGCGCTGCGCAAAACTTGACCGAATTCGCCACTTCAAGACCATGATCGTTGCGGATAGAACGGCATCGGCCACATCACCGGCCAGCCCCTTCTGATCTCCAGCCTCTTTCCATGGTCCGACATCAATGAGCGATCGATCAAGCCACCGCCCGATCCTGATGTTCGATTCCGGCGTTGGTGGGTTGACCGTGCTGCGTGAAGCGCGCGTGCTGATGCCCGATCGGCGCTTCATCTATGTCGCCGACGATGCGGCTTTCCCCTACGGCGCCTGGGGAGAGCCGGCCCTGCAGACCCATATACTCGATCTCTTCGCAAAGCTGCTGGACCGGTTTTCACCAGCCATTTCGGTCATCGCGTGCAACACCGCCTCGACGCTGGTGATCGATGCGCTGCGCGACAGGTTTCCTGGCCATCCCTTTGTCGGCACCGTCCCGGCGATCAAGCCGGCGGCCGAGCGCACCCGCTCCGGGCTGGTTTCGGTGCTGGCGACGCCGGGCACGGTGAAGCGGCAATATACGCGCGACCTGATCGGCAAATGGGCGCAGAAATGCCATGTCCGCCTGGTCGGCAGCAACAATCTGGCCGGATTGGCCGAAGCCTATATGCGCGAGGGCTTTGTCGACGAGGAGGCGGTGCGCGCCGAGATCGCACCGTGCTTCGTTCAACATAACGATTTGCGCACCGATATCGTCGTGCTCGCCTGCACGCACTATCCGTTCCTGGCCAACCGCATGCGCAAGACCGCACCCTGGCCGGTGGATTGGCTCGATCCCGCCGAAGCGATTGCGCGGCGTGCGATGTCGCTGCTTCCGGCAGTCGACGGGCCTTTGCCGCAGAGCGAGCCCGACATCGCTGTCTTTACCTCAGGAAACGCCGATTTCGCCATCAGCCGGCTGATGCAGGGCTTTGGATTGAGCACGCGCTAGAGCGGTTCAGCGTTTCACGGAATCGCTGACCCGCTCAAGCTCTTTGTTCTTACGCAATTCCGGACGGAAAACCGCTACACACTTTTCCTGGAATTGCTCTAGGCCGGTTCGAAGACAATACGGCGTTGCTCCGGATCGGCCGAAACCAGCCTTAGCGTCAGGCCATCGCCTTGTCCGGACCCGGAGGCTTTTACATTCGCAACAACAGGCATGTCCGAGAGCTGAACGCGCATACGCTGGTCGGCGACGTCGGTGACGACGGCCTTGAACATTTCACCCTCGCGTCCCTTCAGCATGACTGCCTCTGCAAGGTCGATGGCCGCGTGGTTGATCTGTGAGGCGCGGGCATCCGCGCGCCCCATAACCCTAGGCAGTCTGGCGAACGCATCGGTAACGGCCTGCGGCACCGGCTGCCCGTTGGCGATTGCCAGCGCGCAGCGCACGACATAGCGGTCTGCCAGCCGTCTCAGCGGCGCGGTGGCATGGGCATAGGTCGCGGCCATCGCCTCGTGCCACGGAACAACGCCTTCCTCATAGGGTTGGTAGGACGCACCGGAACCGGCACGGCGGATTTCCAGCATCAGCGCTGCCTGTTGCCTGTTGCTGGGATCGAGGGTTCGCTGATAGTCGCGCAGGCTGGTCGACGCCGGCCATGACAGGCCGAGAGCCTGTGCAGCGTTGCGCAGTCTTTGCACCTTGGAAGCATCCGGCGGCGCCATCACCCGGAACAGCCCGGTCCGGTGGGCCAGCATGGCGTCGGCAATCGCCATGTTGGCGGCCAGCGAAAGCGCGGCGTTGTCCTGCTCGGATTGCAGCAGCGGTCTGAACGCAAGCTGGAATGTGCCATCGGCAAGCTGTTCCACCTCCTGCTCGGGCGGGTCGACGCGGGAAGCGCCACGACGCTCTTCGTTTGCTGCCATGCGCCGCGCAATTTCGGCGAAGCCTGTGGGAACGTCTGACGCTCGCACGCTGTCATAGGCGAGCTTGGCGCGACTCTGAATGATTGCGCGCTCCGCGCCATCCAGTCTTACCGCGCCGTCCGCAGCGATCCGGACCGTGAAGACAACAGCCGGACGCGGTCCGCTGGGCAACAAACTCGCGGCACCCTCGGCAATCACCCGGGGATAGAGCCCGGCCTTGCCGTCCGGCAAATACAGGGTCTCGCCCCGCGCCCAGGCTTCGAGGTCGACCGCGTCGCCGTCCTCGACGAACCAGGCCACGTCGGCAATGGCATAGTGCAACAGAAGGTCGCTGCCGCTCGCCTCGATCGAAAACGCCTGATCAAGGTCGGTGGAAGTCGCCGGATCGAGTGTCACGAAAGGCATCGCCGTCCGGTCGGCATGCTGGTTGGGCACGCGCTTGGCCGCCGTCTGCGCTAGGGCCATTACATCAGGCGGAAATTCCTCCGGCACATGGAACTCGGTACGGATTTTTGCGAGGCCGGTAGCGAGTGCTTGCGAAGGATCGGTCAACGATTTCATCGCGCCGTCCTACACTGGCGTTCTGGACACGGGAAGGCCGATTTGCTGGCAGGCGAGCCGGCCTTGGGGAGACACGAAGCGCGGAGAGAGTTGACCGCCAGCGCTGGAACCCTCGCCGGAGCGCAACGTTTCTTGTTCTGGCAGCAAAGGAGGAACCGACATGCCTGCAAAATCACAAGCGCAACAAAAGGCCGCCGGCGCCGCGCTTTCGGCCAAACGCGGCGAAACCAGGAAAAGCGAACTTATAGGCGCCGCACGAGAAATGTATGAATCGATGAGCGAAAAGCAGCTTGAGGAATTCGCCGAGACCAAGCGCAAGGGCCTGCCCCAGAAGAAGCCGGCGGATTGAGTCCGGAACCAATCCAAAACAAAAGCCCGCGGCCGAGACCGCGGGCTCTTCACTTCAGGCCGAAGCCGAAATTACCAGCGCCACCAGCAGCGCTTCACCTTGTAGCGGATGACCTTCTTGTGGCCGTGCCGCCAGATGACCTTCTTCTTCACCACGATGCGGCAGACCTGATGGTGTTTGTGGCCGTGCCAATGCCTGGCCATCGCCGGCTCCGGGACGGCAATCGACATCGATCCTGCCAGGACGGCTGCACTTACCAACGAAAGGAAGAATTTTTTCATACGACTTCTGGCTCCTTTAGCTCCAGTCCCTTCCTAATGCCGTCGGTAACGACCCCGCCACATCCGGCACCGCACTTAACGTCAGAAATGCTATACAGTTGCCGCAACCGCTGCCAGCGGCGAGCTTGACACCGGTTAAATCTCCGTTTAACGAGCCCACCAACACCGGGCCGCAATGCCCGGTTGTTTCTTTTGCATGGCAAGCCCCGGGAAATCAGGTTTATCGTTTCCTTGGTCTTGTTTTGAAATGACGTGTCCCGTGGGTTTTCCATCGCATTGCGTGGAAAACCCTGTCAGGTCTCGAAAACGGAGGCCAGAGGAGGGCGCGTTTCCTTCACCCGGACCATGAGGTTCCGGGTGGTTTGTTTTGAAAGGGAATGCGATGAGCAAGCGCGAATCCGCGAAATACAAGATCGACCGCCGTCTCGGCGAAAACATCTGGGGCCGCCCGAAGTCTCCGGTCAACAAGCGTGAATACGGCCCCGGCCAGCACGGCCAGCGCCGCAAGGGCAAGCTTTCCGACTTCGGCCTGCAGCTGCGCGCCAAGCAGAAGCTGAAGGGTCACTATGGCGACGTTTCGGAAAAGCAGTTCCGCAAGGTCTACGAAGAGGCCGACCGTCGCAAGGGCGACACCTCGGAGAACCTGATCGGCCTGCTCGAGTCGCGTCTGGATGCGGTCGTCTACCGCGCCAAGTTCGTGCCGACCATTTTCGCCGCCCGCCAGTTCGTCAACCACGGCCACGTCAACGTCAACGGCAAGCGCGTCAACATCGGCTCGTACCGCTGCAAGCCGGGCGATGTCGTCGAAGTGCGCGAAAAGTCGAAGCAGCTGGTCATCGTTCTGGAATCGGTCGGCCTCGCCGAACGCGACGTACCGGACTACATCGAAGCCGATCACAACAAGATGGTCGCGACCTTCTCGCGCATCCCCGGCTTGGCGGACGTTCCGTTCGCCGTGCAGATGGAACCGAACCTGGTCGTCGAATTCTATTCGCGCTGATCGGCTTCTCTGCCGCAGACATCAAGGCCGCCCCTCGAGGCGGCCTTTTTCTTGGGCGGCGCGCTTTGCGATTTGCGGCCGATGCGCTAATTCCTGCCTAACAGACATTTGGGCCGACGCGCCATGAACATGCTGCCACACGCCGATCTGCTTGAACCGGTTGCCGATGCCGAAGGCGGCTTTCATGCGCTGTTTGCCGACGTGCCGTCCTCGGTCGAGTTCAACAAGCTGCGCAAGCGGCTGTTGCGGCTGACCCGCCAGGCGATCGAGGATTTCGCCATGGTCAGGCCCGGCGACCGCTGGCTGGTGGCGCTGTCCGGCGGCAAGGATTCCTACGGCCTGCTCGCCGTGCTGCTCGATCTCAAATGGCGCGGGCTGCTGCCGGTCGACCTTCTGGCCTGCAATCTCGACCAGGGCCAGCCGAATTTCCCGAAACACATCTTGCCGGATTATCTCGACGCGCACGGCATTGCCCATCGCATCGAGTACCAGGACACCTATTCGGTGGTCACCGACAAGCTGCCCCAGGGCAGCACCTATTGTTCGCTGTGCTCGCGGCTCAGACGCGGCCATCTCTACCGCATCGCGCGCGAAGAGGGCTGTTCGGCGCTGGTGCTCGGCCACCACCGAGAAGACATCCTCGAAACCTTCTTCATGAACCTGTTCCACGGCGGCCGCCTTGCCGCCATGCCGCCAAAACTGCTCAACGATGACGGCGACGTCATGGTGCTGAGGCCGTTGAGCTATTGCGCCGAGGCGGATCTGGAAAAATTCGCCGGTGCGATGAAATTCCCGATCATTCCCTGCGATCTTTGCGGCAGCCAGGAAGGCCTGCAGCGCAACGCCACGAAGGCGATGCTGGACGATATGGAAAAGCGTATGCCGGGCCGAAAGGACACGATGCTGCGCGCGCTGTCCAACACCAGGCCTTCGCATCTGCTCGACAGAAAACTGTTCGACTTTGCCGCCCTCAATGGCAGCCTCACCGCAGGACAAGACATTTCCGATGACATTTGACGACCACTCGATCGACTGGCTGGCCGAGCTACTTGCCGATGCCGCCAGAGTTGAAATCATGCCGCGCTTTCGCCGACTGGGCGAGTGTGACGTCCGCCAGAAGACATCCGCCGCCGATCTGGTGACCTAGGCCGACGTCAACGCCGAGCGGCTGATTACTGCGCGGCTGCGGGAGCGCTATCCCACGGCGATGATCGTCGGCGAGGAAGCCTGTTCCGACAATCCGGCGTTGCTCCAGGGGCTCGGCGATGCCGACCTCGCCTTCGTCGTCGACCCGGTCGACGGCACCTTCAATTTCGCCTCCGGTGTGCCGCTGTTCGGCGTCATGCTCAGCGTCGTGGTCAAGGGCGAGACCGTGGCCGGCATCATCCATGATCCCGTGGGCAAGGACTGGCTGATCGGCGCCAGGGGCGCGGGCAGCCATATCCGCCACGCGCATGGCACGCTGGAGAAGGTGCATGTCGCTGACGCCGTGCCGATCTCACAGATGACCGGCTCCGTCTCCTGGCAATATCTGGCTGAGCCGCAACGCTCGCTTCTCGCCCGCAACCAGACCAAGACGCTGTCGCAGTTCGGCTATCGCTGTGCGGCGCATGAATACCGGCTGCTGGCCAACGGCCATGCGCATTTCGTCGTCTACAACAAGCTGATGCCGTGGGATCATCTGGTCGGCGTGCTGATCCATGCCGAGGCCGGCGGACACACGGCGCGGATCGACGGCAGCGCCTATCTGCCGTCGCATATCGACGGCGGCATCCTGGTCGCGCCTGACCGCGAAAGCTGGAAAGAATTGCGCCGGGAACTCTGGGCTGAGTAGGGCCAATTCCTGCCTTGGCGTTTAAGCCGCCGGGCTTCCGGCCTCCAGACCAAAATTAATGCAGGTCGGTGACGTGCCCTGAAATGGGTGGGTTGTGCGGCTGGAACATCTTGCCGCGCTCGGCGATCAGGATCATCAGCAGTGCCGCGACCGAGACGCTGCAGAAACCGGCGGCGAGTGGCGTCACCGTGCCGTTGAAGGCCTGGCCGATCAGGGTGCCGAGAATGCCGCCGAGAAACGTCTGCATGAAGCCCAGGATCGACGACGCCGTGCCGGCCAGTTGACCGAGCGGCTCCATGGCGAGCGCGTTGAAATTGGCGCCGAGCGCACCGAATGGCAGCATCGCGCTGGCGAAGAAGGCGATGAACAGCCAGAGCGGCATCTTCATTTCAAGCGAAACGGTGAGCCAGGCAAGGCTGATCACCAGGAACAAAAGCAGTGCGCTCTGTGACAGGCGGCGCATGCCGATGCGGCCGACCAGGCGGGAGTTGAGGTAATTCGAAAAAGCGAGAACGCCTGCGACACCCGCGAAGATGAGCGGAAACAACTCGCCGACATGAAAAATGTCGACATAGATCTGCTGTGCCGAGGCAATGAAGCCGAACATGGCGGCGAAAATGAAGGTGCTGGCAAAGGCGTAGCAAAGCGCGATGCGGTTGGTGAGCACAATGCGGAAACCGCCGAGGACCGATGATACTGTCAACGGCCGGCGATATTCCGAATGCAGCGTTTCCGGCAGCCGCAGCAGCGACCAGGCCGACACGATCAGCGCCCCGACCGCCATGGTGACGAAGATCCAGTGCCAGCTTGCGAACAGCATGATGAACTGGCCGATCCCCGGAGCAATCACCGGGATGGCCATGAACACCATGAAGATTAGCGACATCACCTCGGCCATCCGCCGGCCGTCGAAGGTGTCGCGCACGATCGACACGGCGATGACGCGCGTGGCCGCCGCACCGATGCCTTGCACAAGCCGGCACAGGAGCAGGATGGCGAATGAGGGGGCGATGGCGGCAGCCGCCGCCGCCACGACGTAGATCGCCAGCCCGACGACCAGCGGCGCGCGGCGCCCGAACCGGTCCGAGATCGGGCCGAAGAAAAGCTGTCCGCCGCCGAAGCCCAGGATGTAGGCGGTGATCACATATTGGCGGTGATTTTCATTCTCAACGCCGAGCGTGGCGCCGATCTGTTGCAGCGCCGGCAGCATGATGTCTATGGCGAGCGAGTTCAGCGCCATCAGCGCCGCGCACAGCGCAATGAATTCCCAGCGCGGAATAGGCAATTTGCTTGCCTGTTGCGGCGCTTGTGACTGCTGGTCCACGGCGGGTCCAATCTCAAAACGAATATGCGCCGGCATGCCGGCGCATCGGTTCGTCCTCACCCGATAGGGGAGGTAGCATTTTGTCGGGGCAGGGCTGCCCCGCCTCAAACCAGAATCAGGCTGTCGCTTTGACGCTGACGCCCTTTTCGACGAGGAACGTCTGCAGTTCGCCCGCCTGGAACATTTCGCGGATGATGTCGCAGCCGCCAACGAATTCGCCCTTGACGTAGAGCTGCGGAATCGTCGGCCAGTTCGAATATTCCTTGATGCCCTGGCGCAGTTCGGCCGAGGTCAACACGTCGACGCCCTTATAGTCGGCGCCGATGTAATCGAGGATCTGCACCACCTGGCCGGAAAACCCGCACTGCGGAAAGCCGGGCGTGCCCTTCATGAAAAGGACGACGTCGTTGCCCTTCACTTCGCTGTCGATGTAGTCGTTGATGCCGCTCATGGAATATCCTTTCACGCCTGTGGGAGTCAGGCTCGAAGCATAGCCATCAAATAAACCCATAGATGGGCCGAAACAAGACGTTTGCACCGCTGCCGCGGAAATGGCGCAAAGGATCGCCTGATTTGGGCCAAGCCTCCGTACCGATTGCAGCCTCCGGGACATGATGAAAAAACGATATGGCGCCGCCTTTCTGATCGCCATCCTGGTGGTGGCGACGTCCTTCATCTGGTGGCCAAAACGCCCGGAGCCGCCGCCTTTGGTCATTGGCGGTGACCTGCCGGCACCTTGCCGGAATGTCGCCTTCGAGGCGGTGACCTATGTTGTCTGCGAGATCGATCTTCGCGCCGACAGCATCGGTGTTTTCCATGCCGCTGCCGACGGCAAACCGTTTGGCTCGCTAGAGGCCTTCGACAAAGCAATGGCCGGCGAGGGCAGGCCGGTGCTGCTGTCCATGAATGGCGGCATGTATCATGAGGATTTGTCGCCGGTCGGCCTGCTGATCGAGAGCGGCATTGAAAAGTCGCCGCTCAACCTTGCCGGTGCCGAAGGCAACTTCTTCCTCAAGCCGAACGGCATTTTCTTGCTGGGCAAGGACGGAAAGGCCGCGGTCATGGAGAGCAGCGCCTATGCCGCCGCCAGGCCTGACGTCGCTTTCGCCACGCAGTCCGGTCCGATGCTGGTGATCGATGGCGCGCTTCATCCACGCTTTGAGACCAATGGTAGCTCCCGCTACATCCGCAATGGCGTCGGCGTGCGTGACGAAAACACGGTCGTGCTGGCGATCTCGCGTTCGGACGTGAGTTTTGGCAGCTTCGCGCGGCTGTTCCGCGACGCACTTGGCTGCCGCAACGCGTTGTTCCTCGACGGCGCGGTCTCGGCATTGTCGGATGGAATGAGAATGATTGTAGGCGGCAAGTATCCTGCAGGGCCGATCATTTCAGTATCGGTGAAGCCGATCACGTCCGTTTCGGCCAGGCAGCCGCTGACACAGTAGGTCAGCCTGGTTTCAGTCCGGCACGCTGGTCTGCAGCGCCAGTGCATGCAGCACGCCGCCCATATTGCCCTTCAGCGCGTCATAGACCATCTGGTGCTGCTGGACGCGGCTCTTTCCCCGGAAGCTCTCGGCCACCACTTCGGCCGCATAGTGATCGCCGTCGCCGGCGAGGTCGCGGATCGTCACTTTGGCGTCCGGAATGCCGTCCTTGATCAGTTTTTCGATGTCGTGGGCATCCATTGCCATGGCAAAATCCTGTTCTGGGCGGCTAGGCAGCTTTTACGAGGGTGACTCGGGATAAGCCTAATGCCTTTCTGGTTCGGGTTGAAGCCGTTCTGTCGGTGACGCAGTGTCTAAGGGCCATCCTGCCGCGGGTGGACCACACCATCCTCGGTGATGTCGTCGCGGGTCGAGAACCCCCGGCCAAGACTGAAGGTCAGGACATAGAGCGGAATGTTGACCACAAGGCCGACGATGGGGAGATAGCTGGTCATCTGCCATAGTGGCGAAAAGAATGGCTGGCCATAGCCGTCGCAGGCCAGCGACGAGCCGTATTCCCACAGCGCCCCTATGATTACTGCGACAACAAAAAGCTTGATGCAGGTGACGACATTCCCTGCACGCGCCGGCTCCGGCAAAAGCCGGATCCAAAGCACCAGGCAGATGATCGGAACCGCATAGATGAGGGTCTGCAGGACCAGCATCGGAAGCGTGCCGTTGGCCGCCTCAAGGAACTGCTCACGCCTTTCCAGCAGCGGACAGACCTCGCTCGAGGTCGTCGACAGCAGGAAGAAGACGAACGGCCCGAGAAACCAGAAGAAGAACAGCGACGGCCAGAAGACGACTGCAATCAGCGTCCGGGCGGCCAGTCGGGTCAACTGGCCTTATCCATGAAGCGCGGGAACCAGCCTTCGTGGGCGCTCACGAGCTCGCTCACCGGTATCGCCCTGGCGTCGCCCAGTTTCAGCTCGCTTCCACCGGTCGAACCGATCCATGGCGCGAAGATGCCGAGCTTGCTCTGCTCCTCGCGGATGGCGTCCCATTCCTTGCTCTGCGGATCGACCGACAGCGTCAGGAGGTAGCGGCCCTGGTCCTCGCCGAACCATACGGGGATCGGGTCGGTGCCGGCAAGACCGGGAATGGTGGCGCCGATGCCGGATGCCATCGCCATTTCGGCCAGCGCTATCGCCAGGCCGCCATCGGAAAGGTCATGCGCGGCCGTCACCACGCCCGATGCGATCAGCCCGCGCACATGGTCGCCGACGCGCTTTTCATGCGCGAGGTCCACCGGGGGCGGCGGCCCGTCGGTACGGCCATGAATGTCCCTGAAATAGGCGGACTGGCCGAGATGGCTGCCCCAGGTCGCGGGTGCGCCGACCAGCAGGATCATCTGGCCCTCGGCGGCAAAGCCGATGCGCGTCATCTTCGACCAGTCGGCGATCAGCCCGACGCCGCCAATGGTCGGCGTCGGCAGGATGCCCTGGCCGTTGGTCTCATTGTAGAGCGAGACATTGCCCGACACGATCGGGAAGCCGAGCGCCCGGCAGGCATCGCCAATGCCTTTCACCGCGCCAACCAGCTGGCCCATGATTTCCGGCCGCTCCGGATTGCCGAAATTGAGGTTGTCGGTCGCCGCCAGCGGCAGCGCGCCGGTGGCGGTCAGGTTGCGCCAGCATTCGGCTACCGCCTGCTTGCCGCCCTCATAGGGGTCGGCCTCGCAATAGCGCGGTGTGACGTCGGAGGAGAAGGCGAGCGCCTTGGTCGGATGGCCTTCGACGCGCACCACGCCGGCGTCGCCGCCCGGCAGCTGCAGCGAATTGCCCTGGATCAGCGTGTCATACTGCTCCCACACCCAGCGGCGCGACGACAAATCCGGCCCGCCGAGCAGCTTCAGCAGCGCGTCGGCGACATCGGCCTTTGGTGCATCGCCAGCCGCCAGTGCCGCTGGCTTCTTCGGCTCGACCCAGGGTCGGTCATATTCCGGCGCCTTGTCGCCAAGGTCCTTGATCGGCAGATTGGCGACCTCGTCGCCCCGGTGGATGACACGGAAACGCAGATCGTCGGTGGTCTTGCCAACGATGGCGAAGTCGAGGCCCCATTTGTGAAAGATCGCCTCGGCTTCCTTTTCCTTCTCGGGGCGCAGCACCATCAGCATGCGCTCCTGGCTTTCCGACAGCATCATCTCATAGGCGCTCATGCGCTCTTCGCGCACCGGCACCTGATCGAGGTGAAGCTCGATGCCGAGGTCACCCTTGGCGCCCATCTCGACCGCCGAGCAGGTGAGGCCGGCCGCCCCCATGTCCTGGATGGCGATGACCGCGCCCGAGGCCATCAGTTCAAGGCAAGCCTCCAACAGGCATTTTTCGGTGAAGGGATCGCCGACCTGCACGGTCGGCCGCTTCTCGTCGATCTTGTCGTCGAACTCGGCTGACGCCATGGTGGCGCCGCCGACACCGTCGCGGCCGGTCTTGGCGCCGAGATAGACGACCGGCAGGCCGACGCCCTTGGCTTCCGACAGGAAGATCGCATCGGTCTTGGCAAGACCGGCGGCAAAGGCGTTGACCAGGATGTTGCCATTGTAGCGGGCGTCGAAATTGACCTCGCCGCCGACCGTCGGCACGCCGAAGGCGTTGCCATAGCCGCCGACACCGGACACGACGCCGGAGACGAGGTGCCTGGTCTTGGGATGGTCTGGCGCGCCGAAGCGCAGCGCGTTCATCGCCGCGATCGGCCGCGCGCCCATGGTGAAGACATCGCGCAATATGCCGCCGACGCCGGTTGCCGCACCCTGATAGGGCTCGATGTAGGAGGGGTGGTTGTGGCTCTCCATTTTGAAGACGACGCAGTCGCCATCGCCGATATCGACCACGCCGGCATTTTCGCCCGGGCCCTGGATGACCTGCGGCCCGGTGGTGGGCAGCGTGCGCAGCCATTTCTTGGAGGATTTGTAGGAGCAGTGCTCGTTCCACATTGCCGAGAAGATGCCGAGCTCGGTGAAGCTCGGCTCGCGCCCGACCAGATCGAGGATGCGCTGGTATTCGTCGGGCTTCAGCCCGTGCGCTGCAATGAGTTCGGGAGTGATCGGCACGGAATTGGAAATGGTCATGGGCAGCGATTGGCATCCGTGGGAGAGGGGGATTTTCTGAGTCCCCTCTTATCGCAAGCTTTGCCGCGATACACCCCATCCTCCGACGAAAAACGCCGGAAAGCCACAAGGTGACGATAGCACCGAGAGAGTGGTCGCGGAACGCTATGGCATCCCGGCCGTTAGGTCTGCAACCAATCAGGAGATTTCGACATGGCCACCAAGCAAGGCAAGAAAGACAATCGCCTCTCGGACAAGGAAGCTATGCATCTTGCGGAGATCACCGACGTTTCGCCGCAGCAGGCCAAGGACCTGGCCGAGGAGCACGGCAAGGACAAGGGCGCGAAGGAAGCCAAAAACTTCAAGGCGGAGGGCTGACCGAGATCGGGGCCGCCAGAACCCGTTAAGCGTCAATGGGTCAGGACGACCTGTCGTAGCCGGCGCGACCTTCCTCCAGCAGCCGACGGATTACCTCCATGCCGCTGGCGATCTCCTCGCGCCGCATGGGCTGCGAAACGCCGAAACGAACGCCGTGGAAAACCTGCTCGGAGCGCCCGGCCTTGAATTCGTCCTCGTCGTCGAGCAGCACGCCGTTTTCGAGGCAGGCACTTCTGAACGTGCCGGACAGCCAGGGATCGGGCAGGGTCAGCCAGACGAAGGGCACGCTGTCGTGTGACTTGAACGCGAAGCCGGCCAATGTCTCGCGCACGATGGCGATGCGGGCGGCAATTTCGGCGATGCTGCGCCGGCGGATATCGCCAGCCTGTCCGGACAGCACCAGACGCGCATTCACTTCCGCCAGCAGGAACGGCATGCCGCCGGTCATCATCTTGTGCGCGACGCGGATGCGGTGGCGATAGGCGGGCGGGCAGGAGAGCCAGCCGCCGCGAACGCCGGCGGCGACCGACTTCGACAGGCCGCCGGCAACGATGGTGCGCTCGGGCGCATATTCGGCGATGAGCGGTGTCGGGTCCGAGGTCAGCCCGCCATAAAGATCGTCCTCGATGAGGATGACATTGTACTCCCGCGCGACGCGCGCGATCGCCTCGCGGCGCGAAACCGACAGGATCGCCAGCGTCGGGTTCTGCATCGTCGGCATCAGGAAAATCATTTTCGGGTGCTTTTGCGCGCAGACGCGCTCGAAATCCTCGGGATCGAGACCTCCCTTGTCCGATGCCACCAGTGCAATGCGCCGCCCGATAAGCCCTGCGCTGCGGGCGATCTGCGAATAGGTGAGGTGTTCGAAGGCGACGTAATCGCCCGGCGTGGTCAGCGCCGCGATCGCCGCCATCACAGCGGCATGGGTGCCGAGCGTGGGAACGATGGTCTCTGCGGCAGGACGGTACGAATTGCGCGACAGCCAGCGGGCGCCGGCTTCGAACCAGCGGTCCGGGAAGTCCCTGGTGTAGCTGGAAATCTCATGCGGATGGTCCTGCACCGTGCGCAATAGCATGTCGGCAACAATGGCACCCTGGCCGATATCGGGCGCGGCCGTGCTGTCGAAGCGCAGTTTGCCAGGCGGCGCATCGACATAGCGCGTGCCTTGAACGGCGGGCTCGGCGAATTCGGGTGACGCCGCTTTCGATTGCTGGGC
Source organism: Mesorhizobium sp. PL10 (assembly GCF_053714315.1). NCBI lineage: Bacteria > Pseudomonadati > Pseudomonadota > Alphaproteobacteria > Hyphomicrobiales > Phyllobacteriaceae > Mesorhizobium > Mesorhizobium sp. PL10. The sequence continues at coordinate 150,797 of NZ_JBSKBR010000010.1, forward strand.
CAGCACATAGGTTCCGCGCCCGACCTCGCCGCTCACCAGCCCGCGCTCGCGCAGCAACTGGTAGGCCCGGCCGATCGTGCCGACGGTGGTGCCGATGTCATAGGCGAGATCGCGCTGCGGCGGCAGTTTGGCCCCGGCGTCGATGACGCCCTTGTCGATGTCGGACTCGATGCTGTCGGCAAGGCGCTGATAGAGCGGGCCGGGACCGGTGGTGAGGTCGGGGAGCCAATTTGTCATGGTGACAATTTTGTATATTGCACCGAATTAGGTGTCAATACATATCAGCGCCGTACCGAAATGGGTACAATTTGCAACCTTGGCAGAAAGACAATGAGCACAATCGAGACAATCCGCTATACGGGAACTGAACTGGTCGGGCCACGCTCGTCGCGCCGGCGCGGCTTTGTCAGCCGCATCGTGCGTGTGGTCAGGTCACTCACTCAGCAGATCGGCGCGTTGCTCGAGCGCCGCCGCGGTCGCCTGGCCTTGCTGGAAATGACCGACGAGCAGCTCAGGGACATCGGTGTCTCGCGTGGCGACGCTCACCGCGAAGGTATCCGGCGCTTCTGGGACTGACCTGGAGCCATTCCGGTCAGCGACGGACGCCCGGCGCCCTGAGGCGTGCGATGCCCTTGTCGACAAGTACGGCGAGGATGCACAGCACCAGAAAAACCCCGGTGACGGCCAGCGCCGAAAGTGCGACGCTGGTCGCGCCGTTCTTGGCGGCGTCGAGGAAGGGGTAGGACACTTCGCCTGCGATCGGCGCCCGTGCCAGCGCATAGGCGAGATAAGCGATCGGATAGGCCATCCACCAGGAGATGTCGCTCCACCGCGTCCTGCCGTCGGCGCCCGCCACCAGCCACCACAGCACGAACAGCACCGGCGTCACGTAGTGCAGCAGCACGTCGCAGAGCAGGAACAGGCCCTGCGGCTGCCAGAGCTGCGCCAGAACCGTGGCATAGACGATGAAGACCAGCGCGATCGAAACAGCGACGCCTGCGCGCATTCGCGATCCGGCGAAGGCAGGCAGCCAGGCATAGCCTGAAGGCGACAGCAGCGACACGTGGACCAGAACCGCGCCGATGTTGGTCAGGATGGTGAAGAAGCTGAACAGAAAGACGATGGAGCCGAGAAAGCTGCGGCCGGCTTCCATCGACGCCGGGATGGTGATGCAAAATTGCAGGACAAGCCCGGACAGACCGACGATCAATCCCGCAATCTGCAGGAAGCGGCCCATGGTGTCATGCGGCCGCGTTGCAGGAGGGATTGCCCGTCTGCCAGCGCGCAATATCGGAGCCGATGCGCGCGCCGAGCGGATCGTCCATCAGCGGGCCAAACACGTCGATGCGGCTGGAATTGCCTTGCGCCTGGACGACCAGCAACGGCTTGCCGCCATAATGCTTGGCCGGCACCAGCAGGAAGCGCGGCGTGCCGCTGAACGAATTCAGCTCATTGGCCATCTGATACGACTTGAAGGCGGGATCCTTGCTGGCGATCCAGCATTTGTGGGCTGCTATCGCCACCTGTTCCATGGCGAGCAGCGAAGCGCTCTTGCCTGCCGGCGCCGGCGCGCTCTTCGGGCTGGACTGGCAGGACGCCAGCGCAAAGCCGGCGGCGGTCATGAAAGCCATCCGAGCAATCGTCAGTTTCATGGTCAGCCGCCCCCGCGTAGAAGATTTCGAGAAATATCAGGCGGCAATGCCGAGTGCGCCCTCGAACAGCGCGCGGCCGTCGCTGCCGCCATGTGCTGCCTCGATCAGGTTTTCCGGATGCGGCATCAGGCCGAGCACATTGCCCTTCTCACTGATGATACCGGCAATGTCGTTGATCGAGCCGTTGGGATTGGTACCCTCGGCATAGCGGAACACCACCTGACCTTCGCCTTCGAGGCGGGCCAGCGTGTCGGCATCGGCGAAATAATTGCCGTCATGATGCGCCACTGGGGTGCGGATGATCTGACCCGGCTGGTAGCGGCGGGTGAACATGGTGTTGGCGTTGGCGATTTCGAGCTTCACCTGCCGGCAGACGAATTTCAGCGAGGAATTGCGCATCAGCGCGCCGGGCAACAGGCCGGCCTCAACCAGGATCTGGAACCCGTTGCAGACGCCGATGACCATGACGCCCTTGGCGGCCTTTTCGGCCACCGCCCGCATGACAGGCATGCGCGCGGCAATCGCGCCGCAGCGCAGGTAATCGCCGAAGGAAAAGCCGCCGGGAATGGCGATCAGGTCGACATCGGGGATTTCGGTATCGGTCTGCCAGACGGTGACCGGCGCCTGTCCGGAAATCTTGGTCAGCGCCGCGATCATGTCTCGGTCGCGATTTAGGCCTGGCAAGAGAACGACGGCGGATTTCATGGCAATTCCTGTTCGCTGATCTCAAGCAGATACCGGGGCGGAACGTGATTGGTCAACCAGACGCCGTTGTCCGAGAGAAAGAATGTCTCTCCATCCCCCGCCATGGCCGCCGAGTCGACCCGAAGGATAACATCTTTTCCCTTGCGCCGCCGCGCGACGATGCGGGCCGTTTCTATGTCTTTCGACAGATGCACGTGCTGGCGCGACTGGCTGGTCAGGCCTTCGCGCAGGATGGCAGGCAGAAACTCTTCCTTGGTGCCGTGGCAGAGGATTGCCGGCGGCGCTGACGGCGACAGGCCAAGGTCGATATCGACGCTGTGACCCTGTACGGCGCGGATGCGATTGCCGTCGATGGCGAAGCGCTTTTTCGGATTTTCATCGACGATGCGCTGAACCTCAGTGGCCGAAGCGCCGAACTTCGCCTGGATGACGGCACAGAGCGCGCCGAGGTCAGCCCAGCCATTTTCGTCAAGCGACAGTCCCGCTTCCTGCGGCGCGTGTCGCAGGACAAGGCTCATGAATTTCGAGATTTGCGTTTCGTTCGGCATTGCAAAAAAATAGCTTGGAATGTTGGCGGTTGCGTCAAAGGTCTGCTCGATCCAAAGCGCAGGCCCGTGTTTAGCGAGGTCGCACAAATCGGTCAAACAGGCGCAGGGGCACCTAAGCCGCGGCGCTGGCGAGTCAATGCAGCCGCTTAGCAAACGGTTAGCTATACACTTGTTTTGGCCCGTTCTGCGACCGGATATCCGCAGTATAAAACCACGTTGTTAACGACACTGCTGCACAAGGGAATATACCGTGCGGTGATGCGAGGATTTTGTGGATTACGGCAAGAATAGAGAGCTGGAATACAAAAAGCGGTCGATGTGGACGGCGACGACCATCGTAACGGCGCTTGCGGCCTTCGCCGCCATGTTGTTCTGGGATGCTTCTCCATCCATGCGATCGTCGTTTTCCGCCTGGCTTTCCTTTCACGTGGATTTGGCTGGTTGCGCCGCCTCTTTCGCAAACCTGTTGATGGCGGAGACGGCTCTGTCGATCGGCCTGGGAATTGTTTCCGTTGGCCTGGTGGCGTCGAACGCTCTGGATATCTTCAGTTACAAGAGAAGCCTTTGGGTCTACCGGAAGCAACTGCTGGCCGTCATGCTCCTTGCCGCGCTTTTGTTGTTTCCGCTCGTGTCGGGAGATGGGGCGTGGCACGTTGGTGGGCGTCGCAGTGTTTCGCGAGTGGATCTTGCCACCGCTTGCGCGGCGAGCTTTCACACGACTTACTATCGACTGCACGTGCAGCCGCTGATCGCGCTTCTGCTGGGCTGGGTGAACATCCTTGCTCTGCTGAATATGCGGTGGATGATTGCCGAGAACCGTGACCCGAATCAGCTTTCTGACGATCCGCGCGTTAGGGCTGTCCAATTGGCCGCCATGGAGCGGACGAAAGCAGCCTTGGGCTCATCCCGTTTCGTCGCGAAGATCGCAGCGACAGGGCTGGCTGCGTTGTTCTTTGTTGCTGGAGCTTGGTCGATCCGGCCGGCCGTAGCTCGAATGTTTCACACCGTGACGTGGGATCGGCAGGCGGCTCATGTCGTCGAAACAGGCATGCAATGTGCACTGGAAGTCAAAGTCAGGCGCACATGGACCGAACGGTCGCGCATGAATTGCGCGCCTGATAGCCCACCTGCCAGCCCCATGCCGGAGAGCGGCACTTGGCGTGTCACCACGATTCCGACCGCAAAGCTTGCCTATCGCACGCCCGAGGGTAACGAGTTTTCGTTCGATGTCGCCGGAGACTTCTATGTCCAGATGCCGACATCGGTTGGAACGGAAATCGAAGTGCTGCGAGACCCAAGCTTTCCGGGCTCGATCGACAAAGTCTTCGATCTCGGCGATGTCGAACGAATGTCCTACAAGCTTCTGATGATCATCGGCGGGGCCACAGTTTTCTATTTTCTGTGGGTCTACAGACGGCAACGCCCGGGCATGGTCTAGCCGAATGCTCTGGGGTTCGGCGTCAGTTCAGAGATTCAGCTGATCGAGACGCTATAATTCTCAATCACCGTGTTCGCCAGCAGCTTGTCGCACATCGCCTTGAGATCGGCTTCGGCCTTGGCCTTGTCGGTCTCCGAAAGCTCCAGGTCGAACACCTTGCCTTGCCGCACCTGACCGACGCCGCCGAAACCCAGTCCCGACAGAGCGTGCTCTATGGCTTTTCCCTGGGGGTCGAGCACGCCGTTCTTGAGGGTGACGGTGATGCGGGCCTTGATCATGCTGGACGGGTTCCTGTTCGGAGACTTAGCAATTCCAGGAAAAGTGTGAAGCGGTTTTCCGTTCGGAATTGCGTCAAAAAAGAAGGTTTAGTGCGGTTTGCCTTTGATGCCTTCGGTCGAGGCGACGAGCACCGGGCCGGTCGGGCGCGGGGGCTCGTTCTCGTTCATGATGCCGAGGCGGCGGGCAACTTCCTGATAGGCTTCGACGAGGCCGCCCATGTCGCGGCGGAAACGGTCCTTGTCGAGCTTGTCCTGCGTGGCCACGTCCCACAGCCGGCACGAATCCGGCGAGATCTCGTCGGCAACGACGATGCGCATCATGTCGCCTTCGAACAGGCGGCCGCATTCGATCTTGAAGTCGACGAGCTGGATGCCGACGCCCATGAACAGGCCTGAGAGGAAGTCGTTGACGCGGATGGCGAGCGCCATGACATCGTCGATCTCCTGCGGCGAGGCCCAGCCGAATGCGGTGATATGCTCTTCCGACACCATCGGGTCGTCGAGCGCATCGGCCTTGTAATAGAATTCGATGATCGAGCGCGGCAGAACGGTGCCTTCCTCGATGCCGAGGCGCTTGGACAGCGAACCGGCGGCGACGTTGCGCACCACTACTTCGAGCGGAATGATCTCCACTTCCTTGATCAGCTGCTCGCGCATGTTGAGCCGGCGGATAAAGTGGGTCGGAATGCCCATGCGGTTCAAATGGTTGAAGATGTACTCGGAAATGCGGTTGTTGAGCACACCCTTCCCGTCGATGACCTCATGCTTCTTCTTGTTGAACGCGGTGGCATCATCCTTGAAAAACTGGATAAGCGTGCCCGGTTCTGGTCCTTCATAGAGGATCTTGGCCTTGCCTTCATAAATGCGGCGGCGATTTTTCATCTTATTTTTTCTCTGGATTTGCGGGCAGGCGGCAAGCGACCAGTTCCTGTCCGTCTGCCTGAATTAGTGCGGCGACGGGTGGGGTTCAATGCCGGGTCTATCCCAATCACAGCGTTTGCTCAATCGGCAAATCCTTTCGATCGACCGGTTTCAGGAATGAAATGCCGCAGCGCAGCAAGTGATGTAGCATATTGACCGACCCGCGCCCTTTTGGTTTGTGCTGCGGCAACACACATATTCACCGCCAACGCGAATCGATTTCATCGGAGGGAAGCCATGAGCAGCATGAAAGACCGCGAAGAGGGTTTTGAGCGCAAATTCGCCTTCGACGAAGAACTTCGCTTCAAGGCTTCGGCGCGCCGTAACAAGGCGCTTGGCCTGTGGGCCGCCGAAAAGCTCGGCAAGTCCGGCGCTGATGCCGACGCCTATGCCAAGGAAGTGGTTGTCTCCGACATCGAGGAAGCCGGCGATCACGACGTGTTCCGCAAGATCCGTGGAGATTTCGACGCTGCTGGCGTCGACCAGTCGGACCATCAGATCCGCCGCACCATGGACGAGCTGATGGCGCAGGCGATCGAGCAGATCAAGAATACCTGATCCCAGCCACGTCTGGACCAATCGACCGCCCGGCCCAGCCGGGCGGTTTTTCTTTGCCTTTTCAGCCTTTTCCGGCTGAAACTGTGTGTGGGCCTGTTAGAAAAGGTCCCCGGCCAACAAGGAAAAGCGCCCGATGTCCCTGAAATCACGCCTGGCGGCGGATGAAACCCTGTTCACCGCCTGGTCCGGTGTTCCGGACGCTTTGACGGTCGAAATCATCGCCAAGCAGGGTTTTGACGCCGTCACGCTCGATATGCAGCACGGCGGGCACCATGAAGACTCGGTCCTGCGCGGCCTCGTGCCGGTGCTCGCCGCCAACAAGCCGGCGCTGGTTCGCATTCCGGTCGGACGCTTCGACATGGCCAGCCGCGCGCTCGATTTCGGCGCCGAGGCGGTGATTGCACCGATGGTGAATTCGGTGGCCGATGCAAAACTGTTTGCCGCCGCGATGAAATACCCGCCGCTGGGCGAGCGCTCCTGGGGCCCGACCTATGCCTTTCCGCGCCATGGCAAGGGCGACCATGCCGAATGGCTGCGCGACACCAATTCACGCACCATGGCGTTTGCGATGGTCGAAACGCGCGCCGCGCTCGATGCGCTGGACGGCATTTTGGACACGCCCGGCATCGACGGCATCTTCCTCGGTCCGTCGGACTTCTCGATTGCCTGGTCGAACGGCGCCACCGTCAATTCGACGCTGGAGAGCATGATGGAGACCGTCGCCTCTATCGCCGAGCGTACGCGCAAGGCCGGCAAGCATGCCGCGATCTATGTCATCGAGCCGGCGATTGCCGGCCGCGTGGTGGCAATGGGCTATCGGCTGCTGGCAATGGGTTCGGACCATGCGCTGATTTCGCTCGGCGCAAAGACGCTGATCAAGAGCATGAACGATTCGATCAAGGGCTGAGGCACGGGGCTTTGCCCGGGAGCGGTCAGGCCTTGAGATCGGTCAGGAACTTGGCGAAGGTCATCGATCCCTCCGGCCACGGGCCGAAGCCGGCGTCCTCGTTGAGGTGGCCGGTTTCGCCGGCATCGATGAACAGCGAGCCCCAGGCAGCGGCAATGTCCTCGGCGACGTCGAAAGCGCAGAAAGGATCATTGCGGCTGGCGATCACGATGGACGGAAAGGGCAGCGGCCTGCGCGAATAGGGGCCGAAGGTCATCAGGTGCCTCGGCCTGATCTCCGGATTGGCAACATCGGGTGGCGCTACGAAAAAGGCGCCAGCGACCGGCTTCTGAAACTGCGGAATGGCTTGCACCGCCGCCGCAACGCCAAGCGAATGCGCGACGATGACCACCGGCCTCTCGGCCTCGTTGACCGCTTTGGCCACGCTCGCTGTCCAATCCTCGCGCACCGGCTTCGACCATTCGGCCTGCTCGACCCGGCGCGCCGTCGACAGTTTCGACTGCCAGCGTGTCTGCCAGTGTTCGGGACCGGAATTGGTGTAGCCCGGCACGATCAGAATATCTGCGTCTTTGACTTTCATGGCGCTGAGATAGCGAGCGGCTCCGTCTCGTGCAACCATGCCGTTGGATGCGACCTATCACAATTGTTGAACAACCTGTTCGATTCTTTCCATCTTGTGTGAACGATCGCGATGAACGATTTGAGATGTCAGATCTGGACAGATGCCGGCGCAGCCTTGCATCGCGCGCCGAATGGAGAGTTTTATGAGCGAACTGCCTTTTGCCGCGACCACGCCCGTCAGTGTGTCACGCGTTGGCCTGAAGGCGCGAGACGCCGAGAGCCTCGCGGCCTATTACCGTGCCGTTGTCGGCCTGCAGGAATTGAGCCGCGCCGACGGCGCGATCACGTTGGGCGCCGCCGGGCGCCCGCTGCTGGTCATCGAGGCGGATAAGGCCGCAAAGCCCGACGATCCGCGCAGCGCCGGTCTGTTCCACACCGCCTTTCTGCTGCCCAGCCGCGCCGATCTCGGCCGCTGGATCAACCACGCCGCCGCCAACCAGATTCGCATCGAGGGTGCCTCCGACCATCTGGTCAGCGAGGCCCTCTATCTGACCGACCCAGAAGGCAACGGCATCGAAATCTATCGAGATCGCCTGCCGCAGGAGTGGAAGTGGAACGGCGACAAGATTGCCATGGCGACCGAACGCCTGAACCTGCCCGGCGTTGTGGCGAGCATACCTGCCGGCGACGCCGGCTGGCAGGGCGCGCCGGAGAATAGCATTGTCGGCCACGTCCATCTGCGCGTCGGGAGGCCTGAAGACGCCGAAGCCTGGTGGCACCAGGAGTTCGGCTTCGACACCGTGGCCAAATATGGCGGCCAGGCGGTGTTCCTGTCGTCAGGCGGCTACCACCACCATATCGGCGCCAATGCCTGGCACAGTGCCGGCGCCGGCCGCCGCGATCCGTCTCGCTCCGGCCTGGCCTGGGTCGAGATGCGTTCGGACAATGTGAAGGCTGAGACCACGCGGGAAGATCCGTGGGGCACGGTGATCAGGACCGTTCCGGGCAAGGCATGATCTGCGAGACGCTGGCGACAGCTTCTTTCTCCCCGTTTACGGCGAGAAATGCCCGGCAGGGCAATGAGGGGCAGCGCCAAGTTCCCGAAAATTGTCTTTTCAGCCGCGGAACCTATGGGTGGGTGATCGCCGAGGTCAGCGCCGCCCCTCATCCGCCTGCCGGCACCTTCTTCCCGTAAACGGGGAGAAGGCAGTTCATCCAAACACCCGCTTGAAGATCGTGTCGACATGCTTGGTGTGATAGCCGAGGTCGAATTTCTCGCGGATCTCGGCTTCGGGGAGCGCCGCGGTGACCTCCTTGTCCGCCAACAATTCCTCAAGGAAATCAGCGCCTTGTTCCCACACCTTCATGGCATTGCGCTGCACCAGGCGATAGGCGTCCTCGCGGCTGACGCCGGCTTGCGTCAGCGCCAGAAGCACGCGCTGCGAATGCACAAGGCCGCGGAACTTGTTCATGTTCTTCAGCATGTTGTCGGGATAGACAAGCAATTTGTCGACGACGCCGGTCAGCCGCGACAGCGCGAAATCCAGCGTCACCGTGGCGTCGGGACCGATCATGCGCTCGACCGATGAGTGCGAGATATCGCGCTCGTGCCAGAGCGCCACATTCTCCAATGCCGGCAGCGCCATGGACCGCACCATGCGGGCAAGGCCGGTGAGGTTTTCGGTCAGCACCGGGTTGCGCTTATGCGGCATGGCTGAGGAGCCTTTTTGCCCCGGCGAAAAATACTCTTCCGCTTCCAGCACCTCGGTGCGCTGCAGATGGCGGATTTCGGTCGCCAGCCGCTCGACCGACGAGGCGATGACACCGAGCGTGGCAAAGAACATGGCGTGGCGGTCGCGCGGAATGACTTGCGTCGACGCCGGCTCCGGCTTCAGCCCGAGCTTTTTGGCCACATGCTCCTCGACATAGGGGTCGATGTTGGCGAAGGTGCCGATCGCACCGGAGATCGCGCAGGTGGCAATATCCTCCCGCGCATGCACCAGCCGCTCGCGGCAGCGCGAGAATTCGGCATAGGCCTGCGCCAGCTTGACGCCGAAGGTGGTTGGCTCGGCGTGGATGCCATGGCTGCGCCCGATGGTGACGGTGTCCTTGTGCTCGAAGGCACGGCGCTTGAGTGCGGCGAGCAAGCCGTCGAGGTCGGCGAGCAAGATGTCGCTGGCGCGGCTGAGCTGCACCGCAAGACAAGTGTCGAGCACATCGGACGATGTCATGCCCTGGTGAATGAAACGGGCATCCGGTCCGACGAATTCGGCGAGGTGGGTGAGGAAGGCGATGACGTCATGCTTGGTGACGGCCTCGATCTCGTCGATCTTGCCAACATCGAACCGGGCCGCATTGCCCTTTTCCCAGATGGTCTTGGCAGCTTCCTTGGGGATGACGCCGAGCTCGGCCAGCGCATCGCAGGCATGGGCTTCGATTTCGAACCAGATGCGGAAGCGGGTTTCCGGCGACCAGATGGCGACCATTGCCGGCCGGGAATAGCGAGGGATCATCCGTCAGTCCTGATGTGTCGGTGGTTAAGTCCGCGTCCTAACAGAGGCGGACCGAATGCTCAACGCTGATGGCGCGCAAACCACACGCTGGCAATGGCAAGTGCGATGAATCCGAGCGGGAAATAGAGCCGCACGCCCAGCACCACGAATTGGTAGAGCGCTGTCAGCGAGGTGAACACCAGTTCGAACGCCCAACGGAGGGTGAAGGCCTCGGCGTGCCATTCAGCGTAGTAAGAGCGGTATTGCAGGGCGAACAGGCCGCCGGTGAAGGCAAGTGTCGCGGCAAGCAGACAGACGAAGGCGGCGGCGAATGCCACTTCCCAATGCCGGTCGAGCGAGACCAGCCGCGCCGCGAACAAGCCGACCGGAAAGGCAAGTGCTGCACCCATGGCAAAGAGCAGGACGACGAAGCGGATCTTTTCAGGCGTTTCCCAATTGTCGAGCCAGAGACAGAGCAGCGCACTGGCGCCCATGGCAACGGACCACAGCAAGGCGCCGACAAGCGCCGTGCGCGTCGATGGGACAGCGCGGCTGACGCGGTTGCCCGCGCGCTTGCGCCAACCGGATTGATCGAGCGATGTCACAGGCGGCCGGTCACGGCGATCCAGCGGAAATCCGGCCCCTCAAAGCCGTATTGGCGCACCGCGATCAGGACCGCATAGGCGCTGATGCTGTCCATCGAAAATGTCTGCACCGCGCCGATCCGGTAGCCATTCGGGCAGCCGCGGCTTTTCGGGATCGATTTGTCCTCATGCAAAAGGTGCGTCTGGCCGCCATCCCTGGCTTCGATGCGCAGCAGCCGAAAGCCGTTGATCTCGCCCTGGCTCTGGCAGTCCTCTGTGTCGTTCATGCCGATCTCGTCGAGCCGGAATTCCAGTGGCGGGTCGACCGGTGTAAAGATCGGCCGCGGGTTGACCACCATGCGGAACGGGTCGGCCGACAGTTCGGTCACAGGATTGAAGCCGGCGGTGATGCCACGGTTTGCGGTAAGCTCGGCCTGGGCAACGATCGCTTCGCCCTTTTGCCTGGCCTGGAGGCGGGCCGTATCGAGCGAAGCGGTCTCGTCCTCCAGCCGGACCCGGATCGGGGTGCCCCTCAGGAAGGTGTCGTCGGCGGTGTCGATGTAATAGCGGTTGGCATAGGGAAAGCCTGATCCGTCCGCGACGCCGTATTCCTCGAAGGCGAACACGCCACCATCTCTGGTGAAACCGAGGATTTCGAGCTCGGCAACATCGCCCGCCCGGGCCGCGATACCGGAGGCCAGCTGGACCAGCAGGCAAACGCCAATCAGGACGAGATTTCGCATCGGCGTCTCCGCTCCGGCTGCCATGGTTCGATCGTTCCCTATCATGAGACAGTCAAAACATCGTGCTATCCAAAAGCCGATGCATCCAATTACGCCTCTGTTTGTTATCGTCGATCGCTTTCAAAAGGAGAACACCCCATGACCGAGGTCAGCAAGATTCGCGAACATATGGAAGTGGTCGGCGCCGATGGCGTTCACATCGGTACTGTCGACAAAGTCGATGGCGACCGGATCAAGCTGACCAAGGCAGACAGCGGCATGGGTATGCACAAAGGCCATCACCACTACATTCCCCTGAGCCTGCTTGCCGAGGTCGATGGCCAGAAGGTCTGGCTGTCGGCAAATTCCGATGTCGCGGTCAGCTTCGAGGAAGAAAAGTCCGACCCGACCTGATCAGCGCGACGACCACACCGGAAACAAATCGCCATCGGCCGGCGTCGCTGCATGGATGCCGCGGCTGATGGCGCGCGCCATGGTGGCGCCGGCGGCCGCAAAGAAATCGACGGCATCGTCGGCGCTGAGTTCGATGCCGCTCTTGCCGGTCGCCAGCGCGAACACCAGATCGCCGTCGGCCGGCGTGTGCACCGGCCAGATGGCGCGCACAAAGCCATCATGGGCTGAAATGGCCAGGCGCTTGGCCGCCGCCTTGGTCAGCACGGCGTCGGTGGCGATGACGGCGATGGTGGTGTTGCCGCCGCCCGTCCCACCCACACGCTTGTCGCGGTATTTCAACAGGATCCGCCTGGCGTCGTCGGGCATTGGCGAGGGATAGCCAAGCCCGCCGAACTCATCGCCGATCTCGAAGGGCGCCGCCCAGAAATGGTGGGTTCGAGCGATGGTCACCGAGCCGGTCGGGTTGGCGGCGGCGAGCGCGCCGATGGTGACGCCGCTGTCGAGCACGGTCGAGGCCGAGCCAAGCCCACCCTTCAACCCGGAACTCAGCGCTCCGGTGCCGGCGCCGATTGTGCCGAGCGGAAAGTCGATCGCAGCGGTTTGTACAGCTTCGTAGCCGAGATCGCGGTAAGGGGGATAACGGCCCCAATCCTTGTCGCCGCCATTGCGCAAATCGAACAGGATCGCCGTCGGGACGATCGGCACGCGAAAGCCGCCGACATCGACGCCGATGCCTTTTTCGCGCAACGCCGCCTGCACGCCGGAGGCGGCGTCGAGGCCGAAGGCCGAGCCGCCCGATAGCACCACGGCATGGACCGCTTCGATGGAATTGTGCGGTTCAAGCACGTCGGTCTCGCGTGTGCCTGGCGCGCCGCCCAGGATCTGCACGCCACCGATCGCCGGTTCGTCGCACAGCACGGCCGTTACCCCGGATTTCAGCCTTGCGTCCGATGCGTTGCCGACGCGCAAGCCCGCGACATCGGTGATCAAATTGCGCGACCCGGTGCGGAACATCAATTCGTCTCCGCCGGTACGAAACGCGTTCCATCGAAGCGGAAGGCGCGATAGAGGCTCTGGCTCAGATCGCCTTTGTCGTCAAAACGAAGTTGGCCGATTGCAGTTGTGAAATCATGCCCGGTGAGCGCGTCAGCCAGCGGCTTGCCGGAGGTCTCGGAGGCTGCCAAAGCCGCTTTGGCGATCTCCACCGCCGCATAGGCTGGTAGCGTATAGCCGTCGGGCGCAAGGTTTTTGGCCGCAAAGGCGGCCAGCACCTTGGGATCGGCAACATCGGCCCATTCCGGCGGCGCGATCATCAGCGTGCCGACGGCGTAGGGCACGTCGCCGGGCGGTGTGCGCAAATTCTCGCCGCCGGCAAAAATAATGCCGGCCTCGAGCTGGCCGGCGTCGCGACCCATGATGGCGACGTCGTCGCCGTCGCCGCCGGCAAAGACATGGCTGGCGCCGGCCTTCTTCAGCCGGCCGATCAGGCCGATCTGGTTGTCGAGTTGCGGCCGGAACGTGTCCGTGAAGACCGGCTTCAGCGCTGCCTGTTCGGCTGCGGCGCGCAGCGTCTCGGCGATTTCGCGCCCATAGATGGTGCCGTCATCGACGATGGCGAACAGTTCGCTCTGCCACAGCCGGGTAAGGATGGCAGCCACCGCATTGCGCTCGTCGTCGCCGCGTGGTCCCAGCCGATAGACCGGCCAGCCGGTCTTGGCGCGGCGATCGGTCAGGCTTTCGGTGCGTACGCCAATGGTGATGACCGGTATGTCGGCATCCTTGAGGATCGGCAACGCCGCCTGGATCGCCTCGGTGCAGATGAAGCCGACGACGACATTGACCTTCGCCGCGACGAATTCCCTGGCGGCGGCAGCCCCACCATCGGCGGTGCAGGCATCGTCGACCGTCTTGATCTGCAAGCCATTGGCTTCAGCTGCCAAGCCAGCGCCGGCCTCGATCTGCTTGCCGAGGATCGCCGATGGACCGGACAGGGGCGCGGCGACGCCGACAAGCAGGGCCTGAGCGCCGGCGCTTGCCGGCAACAGCCAGAGCAGTGCCGCAATTGTCGCTGCTAGGGGTCGCATTCTGACGAAGAATTCCTCCGTGCCGGTCGCATGCTTCCAGCGTCTCTTGCGCCAAGACCTAAAGGCTGCCCGCCCTGGGCGCAACACGCGAATTTGCGGATTGGTGTCAAGCACTTCGCTTGTGGCCTATTGTGTGCCGCCATATATAACGCTTGGGTTGCTGCCATGGAAAATCATCGATGTTGAAGTTGAACGACATAGGGCCGCAGGCCTATCGCGACGCGATGGCGCATTTTGCCGGCCACGTCCACGTGGTGACCACCGACGGTCCCGCCGGCAAGCGCGGCACGACGGTGATCGCCGCCTGTTCGGTGTCGGACACGCCGCCGACCGTGCTCGTCTGTCTCAACCGCGAGAATCCCAGGAACGAGCTGTTTGTGCAAAACGGCCGGTTTGCGCTGAACACGTTGGCATCGCACCAAGAGCCGCTATCGGTGGCGTTTTCAGGCCTGACCAGCCTGTCGTCCGATGAGCGTTTTGCGCTCGGCGAGTGGGATGTCGTATCGACAGGCGCGCCGACCTTGAAAGGCGCGCTCGCCGTTTTCGACTGCGAATTGATCGACACCAAGGATCTGGCCACCCATCGTGTGCTTTTTGGCAAGGTGACAGGCCTGCGCATGGGCGATAATTTGCGGCCGCTGATCTATCACGCTCGCGACTACCACGTGCTGGAAAGCGGAGCAGAGGCGTCAACGGAGAAGGAATGACCGAGCTGAAACCGCGCCCCGCGCCGCGGACGATCGACGAGACGCTCGATCTCCTGACCGGCGCGGACTATGTCGCGGACCGCTCGCTGGCAACGGTGCTGTTCCTGTCGCTGCGCATGCAGCGGCCGCTCTTCCTCGAAGGTGAGGCCGGCGTCGGCAAAACCGAGATCGCCAAGGTGCTGGCGCAGGCGCTCGGCCGCCGGCTGATCCGGCTGCAATGCTATGAAGGCCTCGACGTCTCCTCCGCTGTCTATGAATGGAACTACGCCGCGCAGATGATCGAGATCCGCATGGAGGAGGCGGCAGGCTCGGTCGACCGCTCCGACATGGAACGCAATGTGTTCTCCGAAAAATACCTGATCCGCCGCCCGGTGCTCGACGCGCTGACCGGCAAGGCGGGTGCCGCCCCGGTGTTCCTGATCGACGAGCTCGACCGCACCGACGAGGCCTTCGAGGCGTTCCTGCTCGAAATCCTGTCCGACTTCCAGGTGACGGTGCCGGAACTCGGCACGATCAAGGCCGAGGAGCCGCCGATCGTCATCATCACCACCAACCGCACCCGCGAAATCCACGACGCGCTGAAGCGGCGCTGCCTCTATCACTGGGTCGACTATCCCAATGCCGAGCGCGAACTCGAAATCGTGCGCCGCAAGGTGCCGCAGGCCAACAGCCGGCTTTCGGCCGAAGTGGTGTCGTTCATCCAGAAATTGCGCCAGGTCGAGCTGTTCAAGGCGCCGGGCGTTGCCGAAACCATCGACTGGGCCGGCGCGCTGACCGAGCTCGACAAGGTGGCGCTCGATCCCGAGACGGTGTCCGACACCATCGGCGTGCTGCTGAAATACCAGGACGACATTGCCCGCATCGGTGCGGGCGAGGGCCGGCGCATCCTCGACGAGGTCAAGGCCGAGCTTGCGGCGGCGGAGTAAAACAGTGAAGGCGCCGGGTGCCTATCCCAAAGAGGCCGACCCCAAAGAGGCGACGGAGGATGGCCGCATCGCCGACAATATCGTCTATTTCGCCCGCACCTTGCGCAAGGCGGGCATGCGGGTCGGGCCGGCCTCGGTCAAGGATGCGATCGAGGCGGTGCTTGCCGCCGGCATCGGCTCGCGCGACGATTTCTATTGGACGCTGCATGCGGTGCTGGTGTCCAGGCACGAGGATCATCCTGTCTTTGACGAAGCCTTCCGGCTGTTCTGGAAATCGCGCGAGCTGATTGAAAAGCTGCTGGCGATGTTTTCGCCGGTGGCGCCGGACACCAGGGAGAAGCAAAAGCCGCGCGCGGCTGAAAACCGCGTCAGCCAGGCGATGTTCGAGGGTCATCAGAAAAACCAGCCGGCAAAGGAAATACCGGAGATCGAGGTCGATGCGCGCTTCACCTTCTCCGGCAACGAGGTACTGCGCGGCAAGGACTTTGCCCAGATGAACGCCGCCGAGATGGCCGACGCCAAGAAGGCTATTGCCGAGCTGCGGCTGCCCTTCGACATGGTTCGGACAAGGCGCTTCAAGGCGGATCCGCATGGCCGCCGCATCGATCCGCGTGCCATGATGCGCTCTGCCGCGCGCACCGGCGGCGAGCTGATCCTGCCGAAATTCCGCTCGGCCCGCGAAGTCCACCCGCCCCTGGTGGTGCTTGCCGATATTTCCGGCTCGATGAGCCAGTACACGCGCATTTTCCTGCATTTTTTGCACGCGCTGACAGAAAAGCGCCGGCGCGTGCACACCTTCGTCTTCGGCACGCGGCTGACCAATCTGACGCGGCAGATGCGCCACCGCGACCCCGATGCCGCCCTTGCCGACTGCTCGGCGACGGTGAAGGACTGGTCGGGCGGCACCCGTATCGGCGACACGCTGGCCGAATTCAACCTGACATGGTCGCGCCGCGTGCTCGGGCAGGGCGCGGTGGTGCTTCTGATCACTGACGGGCTGGAGCGTGACGATGTCACCGGCCTGTCGCAGGAGATGGAGCGCCTGCACAAATCCTGCCGGCGGCTGATCTGGCTGAACCCTTTGCTGCGCTTCGGCGGCTTCGAGGCGCGCGCCCGTGGCGTCAAGGCGATGCTGCCGCATGTCGATGAGTTCCGCTCGGTGCACAATCTCGATGCGCTTGCCGATCTATGCGCCTCGTTGGACAAGAAATCGGCCGCTTCGGTGGATCCGCGCCGCTGGCTGGACGCTGGTGTCGGGCGCGCCGCATAGCCATATGTTATCCCATCGGAAAAACAGACTTTGAGACAAGCGATCATGGACAACAGCATCTATCTCGATGAAGCCCGCGATCCCCTGATCATCGCGGAAGGCTGGATGAAGGACGGCAAGGATGTCGCCATCGCCACTGTGGTCGAGACCTGGGGTTCGGCGCCGAGGCCTGTCGGCAGCCATCTGGTCATTGACGCCGAAGGCAATTTCCACGGCTCGGTCTCGGGCGGTTGTGTCGAGGGTGCGGTGGTGAGCGAGGCGATCGACGTCATCGATACCGGCAAAGCCAAGATGCTGGAGTTCGGCGTTGCCGACGAAACCGCCTGGCAGGTCGGCCTGTCCTGCGGCGGGCGCATCAAGGTCTATGTGGAGCGGCTCGGTTAGTATGGACCCGTACGCCCTCAAAACGCTCAATGCCGAACGCCGCGCCCGCCGCGCGGCAATCCTGGTCACCGATCTCGGCGATGGCCGCGACCGCATCGTGCGCGAGGGCGATTCTGTCGCCGGCGAACTCGGGCAAGCAATCGCCAAGGCGTTTCGCTCAGGCAGTTCCGGTTCAGTCGAGGCCGAGGGGCGGACTTTCTTCCTCAACGCGCATCTGCCGCAGCCGCGCCTGGTGGTGATCGGCGCCGTCCATATCAGCCAGGCGCTGGCGCCGATGGCCAAGATCGCCGGTTATCCGCTGGAGATCGTCGATCCGCGCACAGCCTTCGCCACGCCGGACCGCTTTCCCGATGTGGCGCTGCATGCCGAATGGCCTGAGGATGTGCTGAAACGCCAGCCGCTTGACAGCTACACCGCACTCGCCGCCGTAACCCATGATCCGAAGATCGACGATTTCGCGCTGAAGGCGGCTCTCGACGCCAACTGCTTCTATGTCGGGGCGCTCGGCAGTCGCAAAACCCACGCCAAGCGCGTCGAGCGCCTGTTGGCACTGGGCGCGACCGCCGACCAGATCGCCCGCATCCACGCGCCGATCGGCCTGGATATCGGTGCGGCGAGCCCGGCCGAGATCGCCGTCGCCATCCTCGCCCAGACCATCCATGCCTTTCGCTCACGCGGCCTGGAAGCAAAAGGCGCGGCAGCGTGAAATTCGGTCCGGTTCAGATCGATCAGGCCGAAGGCGCGGTGCTCGCCCATGCCACCACGGCCGGCGAGCGCCGCTTCCGCAAGGCGCACAGGCTGACTGCTGAGGATGTTGCGGCATTGAAGGCGGCCGGCATTGCCGAAATCGTCGTGGCTGTGCTTGCCGCCGATGATCTCAGCGAGGATGCTGCGGCCGAAAAGATCGCTGCAAGCATGGCCCACCGCGCCATCGAGGCAAAGTCCGCCGCGACCGGCCGCGTCAACCTTCACGCCAAAGCGGCTGGCGTCTTTACGGTCGACGCGGCAATGATCGACGCCATCAATGCTGTCGATCCGACCATCACCATCGCCACACTGGCGCAGCACGCGCCGGTGGAGAAGGGCCAGATGGTGGCCACGGTGAAGATCATACCGTTCGCCGTCGCCTCGGCCTTGGTCGATGCCGTGACGAGCATCTGCGCCGGCGGCGAGATCTTTGCCGTCAACGCCTACCAGCCGGTGCGCATCGGCGTCATCCAGACCGTGCTGCCCGGCATCAAGGCAAGTGTGCTCGACAAGACGCGGCGCGTCACCGAGGCGCGGCTGGCGCGCTCCGGCGCCCGGTTGACCGTCGAGCGCCGCACGCCGCACGAAGTAGCGCCTGTGGCCGAGGCCGCGACTGCGCTGGCGCGCGACAATGACATGGTGGTGATCTTCGGCGCCTCGGCGATGAGCGATTTCGCAGACGTCATCCCAGCAGCGATCGAGAAGGCTGGCGGTACCGTCATCCGCGCGGGCATGCCGGTCGATCCCGGCAATCTGCTGGTGCTGGGCACGCTTGACGGCAAACGCGTCATCGGCGCGCCGGGCTGCGCCCGCAGCCCCAAGGAGAACGGCTTCGACTGGGTGCTCGACCGACTTATCGCCGGTCTCGATGTGACGGCCAAGGATATTGCCGGTATGGGTGTCGGAGGACTGTTGATGGAGATCCCGACCCGGCCGCAGCCGCGCGAGCCGCTGCCGGCCCCCCAGTCAGCAAGGGTCGCCGGGCTGAAGGTCGACATCGTGCTTCTCGCTGCCGGCCGTTCCAGCCGCATGGGCGGGCCGAACAAGCTCTTGGCGCTGTTCGACGGCAAGCCGCTGGTACGCCGCACCGCTGAACGCGCGCTAGGCTCGAAGGCCTCGGCCACCGTAGTCGTCACCGGCCATCAGCGCGAGCGGATACATCACGCCTTATCGGGCCTCAATGTGATCTTCGCCGACAATCCCGATTTTGCCGAAGGCCTGTCCTCGTCGCTGAAAGCCGGCATGGCCAAAGTCGGAGCCGAGGCCGCCGGCGCGATGATTGTCCTCGGCGACATGCCGGGCATCTCCGCGGCCGATCTCGACAGGTTGATCGACGCCTTCCGTAGGGACGGCGGCCATTCAGTGGTGCGCGCCGCGCATGATGGCCGCCGCGGCAATCCGGTGCTCTTGCCCCGCGCGCTGTTTCCGGCCATCGCCCATCTCGAAGGCGACACCGGCGCCCGCCATCTGGTCGAGGCCGAGGGGCTCGATGTCATCGACGTCGAAATTGGCGACGGTGCATCGATCGATGTCGACACCCGCGAAGCGCTCGAAGACGCCGGCGGCGTGCTGCAGGATTGACAAACCGAAGCTGAAAAACGCATGGCTGAAGGATGGCTCTTCGCTTCCCATTCTCCCGTGCGCTGCTCACCGCAATCGTTCTTTCGCTGTCCGCCGTCCGCGCGGAGGCACTTGAACTAAAACCCTTCAAAGACGATCTCTTCGCCTATCCGGCGACGCTGTCGTCGTCCGACAGCGGCGCGCACACCGTCATCGACTACCAGGAAATGCGCGACATCAACGCCCGCGACCAGGTGCCGGAAAAGCGCGTGCGCGCCGAGTACACCGACACAAGCGTGCGCAAGGTTCAGCAGGATCTGATGCTGAAAACCGATGCCGGCGATGTCAGGCATATCGCCGTTGGTAAAACCGAGGGCGCCGGCATCATCGTGCTTTACCTGCACGGGCAGGGCGGCAGCCGCAAGCAGGGCGTCGACGACTTCACATTCGGCGGCAATTTCAACCGCATCAAGAACCTGATGGCCGGCAATGGCGGCCTCTATCTCTCACCCGATTTCACCGATTTCGGTGACAAGGGCGCAGCCCAGGTCGCAGCATTGATCGGCCACTATGCCGAGGCCTCGCCCGATGCGAAAATCTTCGTCGCCTGCGGCTCGATGGGCGGTTCGCTGTGCTGGAAGCTAGCCGGCCGCAACGATACCGGACGGCGCATCAACGGGCTCTTGCTGCTCGGTTCGTTATGGGATGACAGCTTTTTGGCAAGCCCCGCCTACAGGCGCCATGTGCCGGTATTCTTCGGCCAGGGCAGCAAGGATCCGGTCTTTCCCGTGGAGAAGCAGGAAGCCTTCTTCCGCTCCATCATTGCGAACTCGAAAGCCTATCCCTATCCGACGCACTTCGTCCGTTTCGAGACCGGGACCCACGGTACGCCGATCCGCATGGTCGACTGGCGCGAGACGCTGAACTGGATGCTGTCGAAAGCCCCCTGAGCCGGCCTCAAGGCGCAGTGTTGTAGTCGACCACCGTCTGCGGGTTTTCTTCGCCGTCATAAGACGCGTCGACATCGTACTGGACCAGCGAAAAATCACCGTTGCGAAACAGGTAGGTGCCGCTGTCAGAGGCATCGCCGACGCCGCGCCATTTGTTGAATGTGCGAATCGTCCTGGTCTCTTCGTCATATTCGGGATTGGTTGCCCAGCCGGTCGTGTGGAAACCAGTGACGGTCACGCCCAGCAGTTTGCCGTCGCTGTCATTGTTCTCGTAGCGTATGTCCAGTTCCGGTTCGGCGAACTGCAACTGGAGCACTTCACCAAGCGCATCCGTCATGTAGTAGACCGAAGCGGTATTATAGGCTGCGGCGGAACAGTAGAATTCGAAAAGCCGCGTCTCCTTTTCAGGGTCGCCAGGCTGTGCGTCCTTGTCCTTGTATTTGATCGAGAAAGCATTCGGCTCCTCGCCGACAAACTGCTTGTCGCACTGACTGCCATAGGTCGCCAGGAACGCCTTCTTGGCCTTCTCGAGCGCGGTATCCTTCTTCGGCGGCGGCGGACCGTCGCCGCAGTTTGCCGGAACCGCCTCCTCGAAATCGGCGCTGGAGGGTTTTAGCGCGCCCTTTTCGATATGGATGGGATCGAAGGGAGGCGCAGCCTGGGCCTGCGCGTTCACCTGCCGCAGAGTGTAGCAGCCGGCGAAGACCTTCTCATCCCCATCCTTGTCGGTGGCCTTGATGGCGACGGGAACGCTGTAATAGATGCTGCCGGCCGCGCCGTCGCTGGAAATGGCTCCCGTTTCGACCTCGACCTTGTCGGTGCCGTCATAGCCCTTGACGAAGGCGTCAAAATCCTTTGCCGGCTTCGTATCGCCGTAATAGCCCCAGGCGCGGGCGAATTCGTGCCGGTTGATGGCGCTGTAGAGTGACTGGACGACCGCCTCGGCGCTCGACCTGTCGTCGACATAAGGGGCTTCGGGCGTATCGTCGTCCGCCATCGCCGACTGGCCGATCGCTGCAAGGGAGAAGAGTGCAGTTGCTGCGAAAAAGATGCGCTTCATCGGGAATCTCCGCACGGTAACGAAGATTCTACCACATGGATTGCGGCGGCGGGGTGACGCATCGCTGCCGTTGCTTGAAGAATCCCCGGTAAAGGCGCTACGTCCCTCGTCGGCGCTTCAGCCGCAATGGAGATGTGACGTGACACTATCGATGTATGAGGCCTCCGTGCCGGTGTTTTCGGCCAGGCTGAAGGCGCTGTCCGGCATTCTGACGGCTGCCGAACAGAACGCGCTTGAGCGCAAGATCGACCCGCAGGTGTTTTTGACCGCAAGGCTGGCGCCAGACATGTACGCGCTGGTCAGGCAGGTGCAGGTCGCCACCGACCACGCCAAGGGCGCGCCGTCGCGGCTGGCCCGCCGCGAGGTGCCGAAATACGACGACAATGAAGCGACCTTCGCCGAGCTTCAGGCGCGCCTGACCAAGACGCTTGACCTGCTGGCGTCATTCTCGGCTGCCGAATTCGATGGTTCGGATGACAGGGTGGTCGCACTGAAGTTTGGCCCGCGCGAGGTCTCGATGCCCGGACTGCAGTATCTGCTGCATGTCGCCATGCCCAACTTCTATTTCCACGTGACGACGGCCTACGACATCCTGCGCCACAATGGCGTGCCGTTGACCAAGGGTGCGTATCTCGGCAATCGTTGAGGAATTCGGCATTCCGAGGTTTCCCGGCCGCTGCCGGGAAGCCTCGGAATGTGCTGGCTTAGCGCACGGACATTTGGCGCGCGATGCGCGGGAAATCGGCCGGCTTGATGCCGATGTCGGCGCGGTCGGCATTACTCATCGAATGCAACAGCGCCAAGGCGGAACGATAACGCTGATGCTCCTGCGGACGCGGACGAGCAAACATTTCAGTGAAGAACCCCATGATTCGGCCCCTAGTTGACCCTCCACGTCACCGAATATAAAAAAAATGTGAAGATTGTGCAGTGCAGCATTTGCATGGCAGCCATGCCATGCAAATTTTTTTCGGCACAATTGGCTCATGCGCTGAAACTTTTGGTTGGCGCCGACCGTACGCATAGACGCTGGCACATGGCCGGCTTTTCCTCGCCACTCCTGGCGAAATTTCCGGACTGCATGCAAATGCAGTCCGGCTTTTTGTTGAGCTTGCGTCAGCAGCCGCCAAGCGCCAGCCTGGCGAACGCCTAAACTGGTTAAGATCAGTGGCATTCATTTTTAACGAGCCGGCACTATGGTGCGCTCGTCTCGATCGCATGCGCGTGCTCACAAGGGGGAGGCAGTCATCGGCGCCAAGCGGGATTTCGCTTCCTTGCTGGACGATCTCTTCGTGGCCTCGGAAAAAGACGAGGCGAACGACGAGACAGGCGCGCGGCCGTCGATCCCGTTCGACTATCTGTCCGTGGCCGACGAGCTTCATTCCGGCCGCATCAAGGTCTCCGGCGAAACCTTCACTGCCGAGTATCGCGAAGCGGGGTCCGACCTTGCCGCCGAATTCGCAGCCCTTCTCGACCAGGCCAAGCTGGCGCTGGCCGGCGAGGAAGCAAAGCCCGAGGAACGACTGCCGCCGATCGATCCTGAAGCGATCGCCGTCGAACTCGGCCTCGATCATTCCGTCAAGACTGCCGATCTCGGCCGCATGCGCCGCAACTTCGCCTTCGCCAACCATCCCGATCGTGTCGCGCCACATCTGCGCCAGCGCGCCATGATCCGCATGCAGGTGGCCAACATGCTGATCGACGAAGCCAAGCGGCGCGCGCTGGCCGGCGTCCGGCGCTGACTTTGCCAAGCTTCACATAAATCTCGGTCAGCCAAGGGTTGGAGAGCCGCCCGGCTTTGCTATAGGATACCGCTTCCTTCCCGCGCTGCCGCGCCAGCTTTCCCTCCGGAGCAGAAATCCATGCACAAACGCCGTCTCGGTCGGACCGATCTTCTTGTTACCCAGATCTGCCTGGGGTCGATGACCTGGGGCCAGCAGAACACCGAGGCCGAAGGCCACGCGCAGATGGATCTGGCTTTTGAGCGCGGCGTGAATTTCATCGACACTGCCGAACTCTATCCGATCCCGCCCAAGGAGGAGACTCAAGGACGGACGGAGAAGTTCATCGGCAGCTGGATGAAGGCCAAGGGCAATCGCGACAAGGTCATCCTGGCCTCGAAAGTGGTCGGTCGCACCGCCAACCGCTGGTTTCGTGGCGATCGTCCCTCGAAGCTGGTGCGCGCCGACATTTTCGACGCCATCGACAAATCGCTGGCCAAGCTCGGCACTGACTATCTCGATCTCTACCAGATCCACTGGCCGGAGCGCGACATTCCGTGGGGCGCCAACCCGACTCGTGTCGGCGCCACGCCGCGCCGTGCCGACGCCTTTGGGGCGCCGGCCGGCGAAACGACGATTGCAGAGACGCTCGCCGTCTTCGACGAACTGGTGAAAGCAGGCAAAATCCGGCATCTCGGCCTGTCGAATGAAAGCTCCTGGGGCGTCATGCGCTTCATCGCCGAGGCCGACAAGGGCGTGGGCCCGCGTGTCGTTTCGCTGCAGAACGCCTACAACCTCGTCAACCGCACCTTTGAGGTGAACCTGGCCGAAGTCTGTGAGCGAGAAGAGGTTGGCTTTCTCGCCTATTCGCCGCTGGCGCAAGGCTATCTTACCGGCAAATACGACCATGGCGCGCGGCCGCAAGGCTCGCGCTCACAGCTGTTCAACCGCGGCCAGCGCTATGAGACGCCGAACGCAGCGGAAGCGCAGCTCGAGTACAATGAGCTGGCGCGCTCCTTTGGCCTCGAACCGGCGCTGTTCGCCAACGCCTATGTCGCCAGCCGGCCATTTGTTACTTCCAGCATCATCGGCGCGACGACGATTGCCCAGCTTGAAATTGCGTTGTCCTCGGCCGACGTGACCTGGACCGACGAGATGCAGAAGGCCGTCGATGCGATCCACCAGCGCGTCGGCAATCCGTGCCCATAGGCAAGCCGTTCGGACGGAATTGCCGAGCAAAGACAAGGGGAAGGGGACAGCAATGGATTTTCCGATCGAGACCGTCAGGGGGAAATTTCCGGCGCTGGACCTGACCGACAAGGGCCGCCGGCGCATCTATCTCGACAATCCGGCCGGCACGCAGGTACCGCAAGCGGTTGCCGATGCGGTGGCGCGCTGTCTGTTGACGACCAACGCCAATCTCGGCGGCTATTTCGAGACCACGATTGCCGCGCAAAAGGTGGTTGACGACGCCCATGCGGCAATGGCCGATTTTCTCGGCGCGGCAAGCCCAGAGGAAATCATCATCGGCGCCAACATGACGACGCTGACCTATCACATGTCGCGCACGCTTGGCCGCGATTTCAAGCCGGGCGACGAGATCATCGTCACCCGCATGGATCACGAGGGAAATGTCTCGCCCTGGCTGCAACTGGCCGAGGATCTCGGCCTTGTCG
Source organism: Mesorhizobium sp. PL10 (assembly GCF_053714315.1). Classification (NCBI taxonomy): domain Bacteria; kingdom Pseudomonadati; phylum Pseudomonadota; class Alphaproteobacteria; order Hyphomicrobiales; family Phyllobacteriaceae; genus Mesorhizobium; species Mesorhizobium sp. PL10. Next base: position 175,662 of record NZ_JBSKBR010000010.1, read on the forward strand.
TGCGCTTCCTGCCCTTCGACGAGAAGAGCTGGCAGGTCGAGGAGGCGGCACTCAGCGCTCTGCTCACCGACAAGACGCGGCTCGTTGCGCTGAACTACGCCTCGAACCTCACCGGCTCGATCAACCGGGTTCAGGCGCTGACGGCAATCGCCAAACAGGCCGGCGCGCTGGTCTATGTCGATGCCGTACAGTTCGCCCCGCACGGGCTGGTCGATGTGCAGGAGCTCGGCTGCGATTTCCTGGTCTGCTCGGCCTACAAATTCTTCGGGCCGCATATGGGCATCCTTTGGGGCCGTCGTGATGTCATCGATGCGCTGAAACCCTACAAATGCCGCTGCTCCTCCAACGGCCTGCCGGAGCGCTTCGAACTCGGCACGCCGCAGATCGAATTGATGGCCGGGCTGACAGCCGCGGTCGATTACTTCGCGGAACTGGGTGCCGCGGCAGGCGAGGGCAGCTCACGGCGACGCAGGATTGCCAAGGCATTCCAGGTCTCGATCGCCTACGAAAACCCGTTGGCGCTGAGGCTGATCGAAGGGTTGTCGGACATTGAGGGCCTGACCATCCGCGGCATCACCGATCCGAAGCGTGTCAACGAGCGCGTGCCGACGGTTTCGTTCACGGTCGAAGGCGTCGTGCCGGAGACGATCGTGCGGCAGATGAATGCCGAAAACATCTTCCTGTGGTCGGGCCATAACTACGCCTGGGAGATCGTCCACCAGCTCGGCATTCCTGCCGAGCAGGGCGTCGTGCGCATCGGTATTGCCCACTACAACACGACGGCCGAAATCGACGAGACGCTGGAAAGCGTGCATCGGGTGATCGCCATGCTGAGGCAACAGCGCTAGAGCAATTCCAGGAAAGTGTGAGCGGGTTTTCCGTCCGGAATTGCGTAAAAAACAAAGACATAGAGCGTTTCGCCGTTTCCGTGAAACGGTGAAACGCTCTAGTCAGCTATCGCTTTTTGCCGCCGAAGCCGGTGAGGAAGGCGGTGAGGTTGTCGCCGAGTGCGTCACAGAGATAGCCGCCTTCCTGCACGATCACCGTCGGCAGGCCGAGCTTTGCGATCGCCTCGCCGATGCGCGAGAAACCGGGCGTGGTCACCGAAAGCCCGCCGAACGGGTCGCCCTCGAACGCATCGAGACCGAGCGCCACGACCAGCGCCTCCGGCGCGAAGGCCTGGATGCGCTGGACCGCCGCTTGAAGCGCTTCGAGAAACGCCGCATCGGCTGACTTGCGCGGCAAGGGCAGGTTAAGATTATAGCCGAGGCCCGGCCCTTCGCCTCGCTCGTCGGCATGGCCCCAGAAGAACGGATAGAAGCGCACCGGATCGGCATGCAGCGAGACGGTGAGCACGTCGGATCGCCCGTAAAAAATGCCCTGGGTGCCGTTGCCGTGATGCAGGTCGACATCGAGGATCGCCACCCGCGCCGCCTGCTTGCGCAACACTTGCGCCGCGACCGCCGAATTGTTGATGAAGCAGAAGCCGCCGGCGACATCGGCGAAGGCATGGTGGCCGGGCGGCCGGCAGAGCGCGTATGCGGCGGGCGCGCCGGCCATGACGGTTTCGGCGGCCTCGACCGCGCTCCAGGCGCTCCACAGCGCACTCTGCCAGGTCTCGGCCGAGATCGGGCAGGCTGTGTCGGCCATGTGGTAACCGGCCTGGCCGACCGCCGAGGCCGGGTAGGCGCCGTCGCGGGCTAGGGGATGGATGTTGGGGATGACTTCCGCCGAGGCGCCTTCAATGCGCCGCCAGCGCGCAAAAATATGTTCGAGGAAGGCGAGATACTCTGGCGTATGCACTGCCGCAACCGGGCCAAGGCCATGATCCCTGGGGCGCTCGATGGTCAAGCCGGCAGATTTTGCGCCGGCTAACAATCGCTCGGCGCGCTCCGGCTGTTCAGGATTGGGCTGCGGTGCACCGCTGGACAGGAAGGCCTTCGGGTCGTGGCGTTTCTGCTCCTTGGCAAAGAAAGCTTTCATTCCGTTTCCCCATCCAGCACTGAATCGGCAAAGGCGAAAAAGGCCTCGCCGACGATCTTCTGCGTCTGCTCGTAATGCGCCCAGCCGATGCCCAGCTTCTCGTAAAAGGCCCTGGCGCCGTCATTGTCGGTATCGACCGACAGCCTGAGATAGGCGCCGCCATCACTACGGCAGTCGCGCGCGACCCGGCGCAACAGCTTTTCGCCGATCTTGCGGCCGCGAAACCGATCCTCGACGTAGAGGTCCTGGATATAGACGCCGGGCCGCCCCATCCAGGTCGAGAAGATCGGAAAGTGCAGGCAGAGCCCGGCAAACTCGCCGCCGACTTCGGCGATCAGGGTGGAAAAGGCGGGCTTTTCGCCAAAGCCGTAGCGGCGCAGATCCTCAGTGGTGGACGTAATCTCCTGATGCCCGCCGATGTGGGTGCCGAGCTTGAGCAGCGCGCCGTAGATGGTGTCGACGTCGCGGATGGTGCCGAGGCGGATAACGGTATCGCTGGACTGGATCTTTCCTGCCATGGATCAGGCCGTGGTTCCGGCGGAACCGTTCAGGAGGTCGTCAAGTTCGCCGATATCGTCTTCCGAAAAGACGCGAATGCCATTCGCTTCCAGGAGCGCGGTGGTCGTGCCACGGCCGGCTACGCGCTTGCCCAAAAAACTGCCGTCATAGACGAAGCTTGAGCCACAGGACGGGCTGCCATCGGTGAGAACCGCATAGCGACATCCGGTTTCCCGGGCCAGATCGAGGGCAAGCTGGCCGGCTTCGAGATAGAGTGCGGTCACGTCGTTTCCTGTCTGCTCGATCACCTGGCCTTGACCGTGAAGCACTGCGTCCCCTGTGCCCAGAATTTCTGCCGGAGGACGCGGCGTGGAGAAGCCTGCGGCTACCTCGGGGCAGATTTGCACGACCCGCCCTTCCGCCTGCCATCGCGTCAATACGGGATGGTTGCTGAGCCGGTAGGAGCCGTTATACCGGACGTGGCTGCCAAGCAGGCAGGCTGAGACCAGAATCTTTTCCATGTCAGCCTCCTTTTACCACGCGATCCCGTGCGAGCCCTAGAAGGCCACCCGGTCGCCGCCCTTCAGCGCCAGCATGTCGCGCGCCTCCGACGGTGTGGCGACATCCAGCGACAGCCCGTCCAGAATGGCACGGATGCGGCGCACCTGATCGGCGTTGGATTTCGCCAGCTGCCGCCCATCGTAGAGACTGTCCTCCAGGCCGACGCGGACATTGCCGCCCATCGCCGCCGCAATCGAGATCAGCGGCATCTGGTTGCGGCCGGCGGCGAGCACCGAGAACTGGTAGCTGTCGCCGAACAGTTTGTCGGCAATGCGCTTCATATGGATGAGATTGTCGGGATCAGCACCGATGCCGCCCAGAATGCCAAGCACGAACTGGATGAACAGAGGCCCCGACACCAGGCCGCGATCGCGAAAATGCGCCAGCGAATAGAGATGGCCGACATCGTAGCACTCGAACTCGAAGCGCGTACCGCAGCCCTTGCCGAGTTTTTCGAGAACGCCTTCCATATCGGCAAAGGTGTTCTTGAAGATGGTGTCGCGCGTGGCTTCGAGCAGCTTTGGTTCCCACTCGTGCTGCCATTCCCTTGGCTTGTCGAGCATCGGGAACAGCGCGAAATTCATCGAGCCCATGTTGAGCGAGCACATTTCCGGCTCGGCCCTGAGCGGGGCCGCCAGCCGCTGGTCCAGCGTCATCAGCGACGAACCACCGGTGGTGATGTTGATCACGGCGTCGGTTGCCTGCTTGATGCGCGGCAGGAATTGCATGAACACCTCAGGATCGGCGGTCGGCCGACCGTCCCTGGGGTCGCGGGCATGGAGATGCAGGACCGAGGCGCCGGCTTCGGCTGCCGCGATGGCGTCCGTCGCGATCTGGTCCGGCGTCAGCGGCAGATAGGGCGACATGGACGGCGTGTGCACCGAGCCGGTGACTGCACAGGTGATGATGACTTTCCGCGGCGCCATGCTTTTAACCTTCGACGGGCAGGTCGAGCTCGGCCGCCAGAACTTCCAGCGAGTCGCCGATGATGGAAAGGATCTCGCCGACCTGTTCAGCCGTGACGATCATCGGCGGGGCGACCATGAAATTATCACCGTCGACGCCGCCCTTGACCCTGCGGCCGTAGATGATCAGCCCGCGTTCATAGGCGAGGTCGAGCAGACGCTGGGTGGCTTTCTTGCCCTGGTCGATCGGCCGCAGCGTATCGGGATCGGCAACCATCTCGGCGCCGGTGAGCAGGCCCTTGCCACGCACGTCGGCAATGAATGGAAAGCGCTTGGCCAGCCCCTTCAGCCCGTCGATCAGCACGTCGCCCATGGCGGCGGCGTTGGCGATCAGGTCCAGCCGGTCCATTTCGCCGAGCACGGCAAGCCCGGCGGCGCAGGCAAGCGGATTGCCGGCATAGGTGTGGCCATGCTGGAAGCCGCCTGAAGCCAGCAGTGGCTCGACCAGCCGCATCGGGGCCGCGAGCGCGCCGAGCGGCGCATAGCCCGAGCCCAGCCCCTTCGACAGCGCGACGATGTCAGGCTTGCAGTTCCAATGGTCGCCGCCAAGGAATTTGCCTGTGCGGCCGGCGCCGCTCATCACTTCGTCATGGATGAGCAGGATGCCATAGCGGTCGCAGATTTCGCGGATGCGCGGATAATAGCTGTCGGGCGCCACCAGGGCGGAAGTCGCAGCACCGCCGACCGGCTCCATGATGAAGGCGAGCACGCTGTCCGGCCCTTCGGCCTGGATTTTCTCCTCCAGCATGTCGGCATAGCGGATGCCGCGCTGTTCCATCGACAGGTTGTCGCGGTCGCGCCATGCGGTTGGCGCCGACACGGTCGGCATCACGCGCATCATCGGCGTGAAGGTCTCGGCCAGCGCATCGTCGCCGGTGACCGACAGCGAACCCAGCGTGCCGCCATGATAGGAGGGAAAACGCGTGATCACCTTCCAGCGCTTGGGCTGGCCTGTGGCAACGGCCCATTGCCGCGCCAGCTTGATGCAGGATTCCGTCGCTTCCGAGCCACCGGAGACGAAGAAGATGCGGTCCATGCCCTCAGGCAGTTTTCCCGCGAGTTTCCGCGCCAGCTCTTCCGCCGGTTCGTTTTCGAAATGCAGCCGGTAGGCGAAGGTGGCGCGGTCCATCTGCCGCTTCATGGCGTCGAGCACGTTGCGGTTGGAATGGCCGATATTGGCAACCATCGGCCCGCTCGAGCCGTCGATGAAGCGGCGACCGTCCTGCGTCCACATGTAGATGCCTTCGGCGCGGTCGATGAGCGGCCGGCGCAGGCTGGAGAGATAAAACAGATGCGAGGGGGCGCGCGCTTCTGTTTCGATGGAGGAGGGCTTCTGCATGTCAGAACTTTCCGAGATAGCGATCGATTACATTCCTGGTCACACGCTCGACCATCGGGTCCTGCCTTAAGAGGCCGGCGACCCATTCGCAGCTTCCAGCGTGAAAGACCTCGCCCTTGCCGCGCTGAAAATTGACGATCATGCCATTGCCGCGTTTGACTTTTTCCAGATTGGCGTCGCTTGGCTCCCCAAACAGCGCCTCGGCGGTGAAGCGGCCGTCCTCGTCGGTCAAAAACTGGTCCTTGATCGGGATGTCGGCGCTTTCCTCGACCTGGCTTGCCATGCCTACGGCCAGCACCTGCAAGCCGTCGGGCGCGCCGCTGGCCGGTGTTGGATAGGGCAGGCCGCCGCGGATCTCGAAATCGAGCCCGTCGACCTCATAGCCATAGACATGGCTGTCGGCGCCGAGCAGGTCGCCATAGTAGATGCCGGTGCCGGCAAACGCCCAGTGCTCGGGCCTGTAGACCGGAAAGCCGCGCACGCCGCGCGGCGCGCAGCCGCCCCAGCCGGCATAGACGCCGCGTGTCGCGTTGAGGCCGAAGGTCATTGCCCCGGGGCGACCAATCTCCGGCGCCTCCCAGGAATTGGTCGCGCGGGTTACGTCACTGCTGTAGGCGGGATCCTCGGCCCGAGCGCGGTATTTGTAGCAGACCTGCCGGCGGCCTTCGTCTTCCAGCCTGGTCTGCCACATGAAATTGCCGGCAAAGCGCGCCGCATGGCCGCCGCGTTCAACGTAGTTGTCGACCGCATCGCGCATTTCCCAGGTCCAGTATTCGTCATGGCCGACGAAGACGACGCAATCATACCCGTCGAGGATTTCGGGCGAAAAGTGCAGATCGTGCTGGCTGGCGAGATCGACGTGATAGCCGGCGCGCTCGGCAAAGCGGAAGAAGTGGCTGTCGTAGCTAGCCCAGCCGGACGACGCGTATTTCTTCGAATGCCCGGTGGCATAAGCCCATTCCATATGGGGATAGCGCGGCACCGTCTTCGTCGGCACCGCGACCTCCAGCGGAACCCGCGGCGCATCCTTGGGCAGCACCACGAAACCGCGGCACCAGGGCCGCTGCGTCGACACCATGCGCGCATACTGGTCGCGGCCCGGCCCGGTGATGCCCTGATAGGCATTGGAGCCGCCCCAGGTGTTGTAGGAAAGCCAGGTTCCCGTCGCCGCCACTTGCAGCACACGGCCAGGTTTCTTGCCGGGCAGAGGAGCGACGATGATGAGATGGTGGCAATGGATCGGCTTGCCGTCCCGGCCCTCCGCCGTCAGCGTGAGGCGATAGGCGCCGGAGGGCCAGTCGTCGCCGATGCGAAATTCGAAAGACGCTTCCCAGCCGCAGCCTACAACCGAGCACTGGTCAGGCGTGTCCTGCCAGCGCGCCGACAGACCCGTTTGCCCGAAGATTTTTATCTCGCTACCGCCGTCGCGCACAATGGTGATGTTGAAGCGCGGCGCGGTCGAAGTGACATGCAGCGTTACGGTTTCACCGGCGCGGTAGGAAAAGCGGTCGGAATAGGACCAGATCTCGCCGCGCTCGCCGTCCATCCCCGGCCATTCGTAATAATGGCCGCGCACCGCCTCGCGGCGCTGCTCGGGCGTCAGTCCGAAATCGGGGAATTCGGTCGGCAGTTGGGTCATGGATACCGGAAACGATCGAAGGCCGCCATTTCGGCCATCTCCCGGGCAAGCGTCAAATGGAAACGATCGGGCCAGCAGTTGCCTGGCCGCTCTTGGCCGCTCCCGCCAAAGCGACTATCTCAGGCAAGGCGGCATTTTCCGTCTGGGGAGCCAGCATGCTGAGAGTGCAGAAGGTCAAGGTCGACGACATCTACGTGCCGACGGCGCGCAAGAAGACGCTGCATCCCGAAACCGTCCGCCATCTCGCCGAAGACATTCTGGAAAACGGCATGAAGATGCCGATCCAGGTCCGCCATGACGGCAAGCGCCATATCCTGGTCGAAGGCCTGCATCGGCTGGAAGCCGCCAAATGGCTCGGCGAGACCGAGATCGACGCCTATCTGGTACAGGCCAAGCGCCACTGAGGCTCAGCCTCCGCCCAATCAATGACAGCCGGCCGATCGACGCTCCGCCAGATTTTTTGCGGAGCGTGTCGGCATGTGGCGTGCCCGCTCGTCCTTGGGCAGAATCCAAATCCAACCAAGACAACGAGGAGTTTCCATGACCACCAAGCTCGACATCGCCCCGACTAACGACCGCGAACTGGTGCTTGGCCGCATCATCGATGCGCCGCGCCAGAGCGTCTATCGCTGCTGGACCGAGCCGAAGCTGGTGACGCAGTGGTTTTCACCCAAGCCATGGACGACGCCGCGCGCCGAAATGGACGTGCGCAGCGGCGGCTCCAGCCTGGTCGTCATGGCCGGTCCCGACGGCAACGAATTTCCCAATCCCGGCGTCTTCCTCGATGTCGTTCCCGGCGAAAAGATCGTCTTCACTGATGCCTACACCAGCGCCTGGGAGCCGTCCGAAAAGCCGTTCATGACTGTCGTGCTGACCTTCGAGGACGAAGGCAATGGCAAGACCCGCTACATCGCCCGGGTCAGGCACTGGAGCGTTGCCGACCGCGAGCAGCACGAGAAGATGGGTTTTCACGAGGGCTGGGGCCAGTGCACCGAGCAACTCGAAGAACTCGCCAAGACCCTTTGAATCCGCAACCCCTATTTGACCCCGACACCGGAGGAGGCTGACATGTCCAGATCGACCCTTTTCGCCATTCTTGCCTCGGTTGCAGCTTTGTTCGCAGCACCCGGCCTTACCAATGCAGAGGAGACAAAGCCCGCCATGACCACCGAGTTCAGCGCACTGTCGAAACCGGAAAAATCCGGTCTGCTGCCGATCGGCGGCCTCAACTACTACTATGCCGTTTACGGTAAGGGCGAACCGCTGCTTCTGCTGCATGGCGGCCTCGGCACGTCCGACATGTTCGCGCCGCTGTTGCCGAAACTGGCGGAGAACCGCACCATCATTGCCGTCGACCTGCAGGGCCACGGCCGTACCGCGCTCGGCGAGCGGCCCTTCACGCTGGAAGCGATGGGCGACGATATGGCGGCAATCGTCAAGGCGCTCGGCTACGACAAGGTCGACGTGCTGGGCTATTCCCTGGGCGGCGGCGTCGCCTTTCGCATGGCGGTCCAGCATCCCGAAGCGGTGCGCCGGCTGGTGCTGGTATCGACCGGCTTTTCTCCCGATGGCTTCTATGACGAAATGCGTCCGCAGCAGGCGCACGTGAGCGCGGCGGCGGCCGAGTTCATGAAGGACACGCCGATGTACAAATCCTACGTCGCGGTGGCGCCGCGTCCACAGGATTTCCCAAAACTGCTCGACGCGCTCGGCAATTTCATGCGCAAGGACTACGACTATTCGGCCGATGTCGCGAAGCTGAAGATGCCGGTCATGCTCGCCTATGGCGACAGCGACATGTACAAGCCCGAGCACGAGATCAAGTTCTACCAGATGCTCGGCGGCGGGTTGAAGGACGCTGGCTGGATGCGGGAAAACCTGTCGCAGAACCGGTTGGCCATCATCCCCAACCGCACCCACTACGACGTCTTCTTCGCGCCGGAACTGACCGCCGCCGCACCGCCCTTCCTCAATGGCGAGACCAAGGTGAAGACCTGGGATGAGGTCGTGAGCGAAACCAGGTAGCTCTGCCCAGAATGCTGCCGGCCGTCTCTGCGAGGCGGTCGGTTTTTGGCCGAATTACGAAGCTTTGGCGCGGCGCGGCGCGCGCAAATGCTTAATGCCGCTCATCTCGACGAAGGTCGTGGCGGAGTCCCAGAGATAATCGCCATAGAGGAACGGCTCGAAGGGCGCCGCATCTGCCAGCGGCAACGGCGCGATCTCCGCATCGACCCGCGGCTCATAGAAGAACGGGATCGAGAACCGTGCCGTCTTCGGTGCGATCACCCGGTGCCGCGTCGCCCGTACCCGCCCGCCGGTCCAGCGCTCGAGCAATTGGCCGAAATTGACCGCCAGCGTGCTGTCGGCGGGCGGCACGTCGATCCACTCGCCGGCAAGGTTTTTGGCTTGCAGCCCCTCGACGCCGTCCTGCGCTAGCAGCGTGACGAAGCCGGAATCGGCATGTTCGCGGCCGATAACTGTGCGCGTCTCGCCCTTGTGGACGACGGAAAACTCCGGCCCGCTCAGATCGACACCGCTGTTGGCGTCGCGCAAGGGATAGCGGATCAGCCGCAACGTCGAGATGCCGCCGTCGAAATCCGCATCGAAGATGGTTTCCGGCAGATCGAGCCCGCGCGCGATCGAGCGCATCAGCGCGTTGCCGAGCGCTTCCATGGCCAGGTAATACTGTGCGGCAGAAGCGCGCCAGCCAGGCAGCGCCGCGTCGGACGGCAATGGAGTCGGCTCGCGCAGCGGGTCGCCCGCATCGTCGGCGGCGTCAGTGGGTGCATGCGCAATGTCCGGGCCTATATCGATGCCTTCCTTGTAGGAGACGGCCGTCGGCTGCAGTGGGAACCACCCACGATAGACGTTCTTCTTCGTGCGATCGAAATTCCAGCGAAGCAGCTTTGCCTTCTCCGCGTCGGGCAGGGTGAAGATATTGAGCAGCAGCAATCGCTTGTCCCGTGTCAGCCAGTCGTCGCCAGGAAAATCCCGGATCGCCATGAAACCGATGCCGGAGGCGGCAGCCATGATCCGCGCATCGGTGTGGTCGCGGCCGGGCGAGGGCGGTCCGAACAGATCCGCGACCGCAATGGTTTCGATGTCCTGCGCCATGATTTCCTCCCGGTCGGCCCTGCGATAAAACAGGCGCGGCCGCCGGCTGGCTGTCAATGCTTCGCCGCTCCCTGCGTTGGGCCAGCAACAGCCCATCGGTCGTATCAGCGCAATCGATAGCGCCATCAGGGCTTTTCAATTGACCGAAAGCTGCCAGTCGATACTTTCCGGGGATCTCCAGCGCGACGGGTTCAGATGATGGCGAAATATGAGGGTGGGTGCCTGTGCGGGGCGGTGCGTTATGGTGCTGAGGCGCCGCCGGTCAATCAGCGCGTCTGCCATTGCCGGCGCTGCCAGAAGGTCATCGGCGCGGCCTTCAACGCGCGTCTGCTGTTTCGCATCGATGACGTCACCGTCGAGGGCCAGGTGGCGACGGTCAACACCTCTGCGGACCTCAAGCGCGGCTTTTGCGCCGCGTGCGGCACGACGCTGTTTTCCCGGCGCGATTCCGCCGGCATCGTCGGCATCACCACCGGCTCGCTCGACGATCCCTCGCTGTTCAAGCCCGAAATGCATATGTGGACGGCCTCGAAGCAGCCCTGGCTGCGGCTCGATGACGGGCTGCCGCAACATGAAGGTGCGCCGCCTCCGAACTGACGCAGGTCTTATCGGAAATTAATCCCGAAAACACGACATAGCCGGCAAAGCGTCATTGGCGGGCCATGATTGCCTGCCTATCTATCGGCTGCGGGCCCGGTATTCGAGGAGACGACCGATGAGCGACAGAATCAACACCCTGGACGAGCTTTTGAGCGATCCGATGGTCCTGCTTGTGATGGAGCGTGATCGCGTGCGTCCCGAACAGGTGCGCCTCCTGCTCGAACGCCACCGCCGCCCCGCCGCCGACGAGCCGTCGGTGCCGCCGGCGCATGTGGTGGCCAAGACCTGCCTGCGGGAATGGCTGGGCAGGTAGGTCAGCCCGAACTTGCCGGCAAATAGCTGTAATGGCTGCGAAAATAGGCCAGCTTGAATCCGAGCCGCGCATAGTTGCGATAGGCCGGGCCGTCGCGGTCGGGGTGCGGCGCCTCGATGTCGGCGACAAACAGTTTCGCGCCGGCCGCAAGGCCGTCGCGCACCATGGCTTCGCCGAGCATGGCATCGAGATCGAAGCTTGGCGCCATGATGCCGGGTACCGGCGCGTCGATGCCGCTCCAGGCCGTGCCGTCAGCGCCGATGAACAGCGAGCGCACCGCGGCCGCGACGCCGTCCCGCCGCGCAATGTAATGATGCCAGCCCTGTCGGCCGACCAGCGCCTTAAGCCATGGTGAGGTCGGCAGCCGGTACTGGCTGTCGATGAAGCCTGCCCATTCGCTTGCCGTTGCCCGCGTCACCTGCTCGACCGAAACGCCCTCGATCAGGAAAAGCGGTTCAGCCGCCAGAGGTGCTGCCTCGCGAAAAATCCGTTCCCAACCGCTCAGGCGCTGCAGGCCGCGCGCCTCGAGCCAGCATCTGAGCGTAGAAGGCTCGGCGTGCGGATTGTCATAGAACCACGGCCTCGCAATGCCGGCGGCGTGGTAATGCGCCAACAGCGCGTCAAGCTGGTTCTCGCTGGCCGGGCCATCGACGCCGATATTCTTGACGCAGTTGAAATGGATGAACGGGATTGCCGTGCATGTGGTCCAGACCAGATCGCCGCCTTCGGCAATCGCCAGTCCGAGCCGCGCGGCAAAGTCGGCCGGTACGGCGCGATAGAGGTCGAGCCAGGCATTGACCTCGGCGCGTTCGATCGCGCGGCTGAAATCGCGGGAGACGTCCTCCATTGCGATGGCGGGTTGATGCGGTTCGGGCAGGGCAACCGGCTGCAATTCGGACAGAGCGGCGGACGACATGGTTTCCTCCCGGTTCGTAACCTTACAATGTAAGGTAAGCGCAGGGTAGTATTAACACGGGACTTGTCAAGCGGGATGGTGAGCTGGAGCCTCAGCCGAGACATTTCCTGGCACCATCAATCAGTCTCGGTTCTGAAGCGTCGCCCGGAGCCAGTCAGCCGCTGCGCTCTCCCTTCGGGCTCGACAAGGGAGAAGGAAGATTTGGCTTATGGCTAATATTCGATTCAAACTTTATTGGTAATTTATCGTTAGTAATCGAAGCCGGTTTGTCCGGCGGCGTCTGTTTGCCATCGGTCTGTTGTGTTTTGCGTACAGGTCCAGATGCGGATTTCAGGCGTCGTCAGTTTTATGGTGGCATCGCTGTGCCTTGCCGGCTGCTCGTCCACAGCGGGCGTCGATGCCTTGCAGCCGTCGAACGAAACGACCAGTTCGGTCGTGCGGCCAAGAGCGCCGGTCGCAGCGGCTCCGGCGGTGGCCGAACTAGCACCAATGCGGTCCGACATGGTGGCCGACAACGCTGTGGCCGACAATGCGCCGCCCTTTTCCATGGTCGAGGAAGAAGAGGCGATCGTGGCGGACACACCTCAGGAAAACGCCGAGCCGCCGGTCGAGCCGGTTGCCTTGATGTCTCCGCCGAAGCGGCTGACCCGCGCGGCGCCTGCCATGCTGGCCTCGCCGTTGACCCGCTACGGCTTTCGCGATGCCAAGCCGATCAACTTCGGCAAGGCGTCGCCGCGCTATCTCGCCGTGCACGGCGTCGACGTTTCGCGCTGGCAGGGCAACGTCAACTGGAGCAAGCTGCGCGCTCAGGGCGCCAACTTCGCCTACATCAAGGCGACCGATGGCGGCGACCATCTCGATCCGATGTTCATGAAGAACTGGCGCAATGCCGACGCCGCCGGATTGAAGCGCGGCGCCTATCATTTCTTCTACTGGTGCCGCACCGCCGGCGAGCAGGCCGACTGGTTCATCCGCAATGTGCCGAAGATGGACGGCGCGCTGCCGCCGGTGATCGATGTCGAATGGAACGGCGAGTCCTCCTGCAAGCGGCGGCCTTCGCGCGCGACGGTGCTGGAGAAGATGCAGGTGTTCATGGACAAGCTCGAGCGCCATTACGGCCAGCGGCCTATCATCTACACCAGCCCGGATTTCTACCGCGACAATCTCAAGGGCGCTTTTCTCGACTATCCGTTCTGGCTGCGCGCGGTGGCGCGGCACCCGTCCAAGGTCTATCCGGGCCGCAAATGGCTGTTCTGGCAGTATTCCGGCTCCGGCCTGTCGCATGGCGTGACCGGCCGCATCGACCTCAACGTCTTCCATGGCGACGAGCGCGCCTGGCGGGCATGGGCAGGTGGACAGACGACCATAGCCGACGCCAACTGAGGGCTCGCGCGCGCTATCGTCGGCAGCACCGTGGCCGTTTGGGTGCCTTGGCTTGAATTTTTCGCTTTTCGCTAACGATCCGCTCACCCTGTCCTTTAGCTGTATCGCAACAGCCCTCCGGTAACGTGCCCGTGATCGGGTTCGGAGGGGTTCATGCGCAATCCAATTGTGGCCATCGCTGTTGTCGCCGCCGTCGGCTACGGATTTTTCAATGCGCTCGGGCATATGCCGGGCGGCAATGGCGCTTCGCTGGCGGAGTCGAAGCAAAACGTCGTTTCCTATTCCACCGAGGACGAGGCGATGCAGGCTGCCAAGAACAGCGGCCGCTCTACCCTCAAGCGCTTCCACGAATTGATGGCTGCCGGCACGCCCGGCACCTACACGGTAAAATTCCCGCTGACCCAGAACGGCGCCACCGAGCATATCTGGCTGCAGCTGGTCGGCTACAGCGACGGCTCCTATATCGGCCTGCTCGCCGACGTGCCGGTCAACGGCAACAAATACAAGATGGGCGACAGGATGACGGTGGCCGAAGCCGACGTCGAGGATTGGATGATCAAGAACGGCAAGGTGATCTACGGCGGCTACACAACCCGCCAGGCGCTTGCGGACATGCCGAAGGAGCAGGTTGCAAAATACGGGCTGACCTTCAAGGATTAGAGGCATTTCTTCCTTCTCCCACAGGGGGAGAAGGGAGAACCCTCCGGGCCTACCGCCTTTCGCGCTCGCGTATTTCCGCGGTTTGCGCCAGCACCCAGTCGCGAAACACCTTGATCTTGGGGGTGTTGCGGCGGTTCTCCAGGTGCACCAGCCAATAGCCGTCGCCATCCGATCCAAGCACGTCGAATGGCTGTATCAACTGGCGCTTTTCCAACAGGGCGCTGTAGAGATTTTTGGTAAGGATCGCTGCGCCCTTGTCGGTCAGGGCCGCCATTGCGTCATAGGCCTGCGTACCCAGCTTAGGGCCTGCGATGATGCGATCGGGCTCGTAAGATACGCCGGCGGCTTCGAACCAGATTTTCCACCAGGGATCGTCGGCGCAGCAGAGCGGCACCTTGTAGAGATCCTCGGGACGGTGGATGCCGCCGACGCTCTCGGCGAGCTTTGGGCTGAGCATCGGCGTGTAGTCGGCCTTGAACAAATAGTGGGCCGTCAGGCCGGCCCATTTTCCGCCGCCGGTGCGAATGCCGACGTCCATGTCGCCGCGCGTGAAATCGACCAGGCCATGCGATGTGTTCACCTTCACGGCCAAGTCGGGATGCATCAGCTGGAATGTTCCAAGCCACACGGCGAGCCAGTTCGTTGCAAAGGTCTCCATGGTCGTCACCGACAGCACGCCGGTCGCTCCGCCCTTGGTGGCGACCCATGCATCAGCCAGCGCCGAGAACGCACCGGATGCGTGCGGCGCCAGCTGCTGCCCGGCTTCGGTCAGGGCAATCTGCCTTGTTTTTCTTATGAAAAGCGGCGTTCCCGCTCGCTCTTCCAGAACCTTGATCTGATAGCTGGCGGCGGACTGGGTCATGCCGAGCTCCTCGGCAGCCTTGGTGAAACTGCCCAGTCGCGCGGCGGCTTCAAAGACCCTGATGGCTCCTAATGGTGGCAGCTCCCAGCTCATGACGCATCAATCCTCCTGATGCATACTACGCGACGTTCGATTGGAAACCAAGACCGGAAAACGGCATGTTGTGTTCATCAAACCGAACCCTGGAGGAAACGGCAATGACCACCACCATCGCTCTCTACAACACGCTTCGCCGCCCGGTGCTCGACCTCTTCACCGCGCCGTTCAGACCCCGCAAGCGCGGCCTGCTCGACCACCGCTCGCTGTCGGATCATTTCCTCAGGGATATCGGTATGCTTGACGGACGCGTCCCTCCCGGCACCATTCGCTAAGCAAGCTCTTTTGACCAAGGGAGGGAATGATGACCGTGCTGTCCGAGGACTTGGCCAAGAGCCGCCAGACGATCAACGCCTATGAAGACTATGCCGAACGCTACGATGCACTGGTCAGGCATGTTCCGAACCAAAGAGAACAGAAATGGCTGAAGCGCCTGGTGAAGATTGCCGGCAAAGGCGGCCGGGTTCTGGAGGTCGGGTCGGGACCTGGATATGATGCGGACTTCGTCGAGGGGCTCGGCGCCAATGTCCGGCGCACCGATGCGACAAAGCGGTTTCTGGAGCTCCAGGCCGCTCGCGGCAAGCACGGTGAGTTTCTCGATCTCATCACCGACGATCTCGGCGGCCCCTACGACGCAGTCCTGGCGCTCTGCGTCCTGATCCATGTGCCGCGCGAGCAGACCGACCAGGTGCTTGCCAAGATAGCCGGATCGCTTCGGCCAGGCGGCGCCTTCCTCGTCTCGATGCGCATTGGCGATGGCGAGACAAGCGGCGAATATCACACGGTCTACTGGCGCAGGGACGATTTCGTCGCCCGCCTCGAAGCCGCCGGTCTGGTCCTTGTCGGCGACGAATTCAACATTGGCCGCGATCGCGAAGAGTGGACCACCTTCCTGGCGGTGAGGCCGACATGACGCGTTGTGGGCTGCTGCCGCCACCGGTCAGAAGTATGGCTTCAGGTTCTCGCGAATGCGGTCGAGCACCGTCTTGCCAGACAGATCGGGGACGAAGGTTTTGCCGGTGATGGTTTCATAGGCCTGGGTATAGACCCGTGACGTCTGCTCGATGAGCTCGGCCGGGATTTTCGGAATACGGTCCGTGTAGGGATCGCAGCGCGCCGTGACCCAGGCGCGGATAAAGTCCTTGTCGAAACTCTGCGGCCGCTCGCCAGCCTCGAAACGCTGTTCGTAGCTTTCGGCGAGCCAGTAGCGGCTTGAGTCGGGTGTATGGATTTCATCGGCAAGGATGATGGTGCCATCCCTGTTCGTGCCGAACTCATATTTTGTATCGACCAGGATCAGGCCGCGTTCAGCGGCCAGCGCCTTGCCGCGCGCAAACAGCGCCAGTGCATAGCGCGAGACGGTGTCCCATTGCTCTTCCGACAACAGGCCGCGCGTCAGGATATCGTCGCGCGTCAACGGCTCGTCATGACCGCCATCGAGCGCCTTGCTGGTCGGCGTGACGATGGCCTGAGGCAGCTTCTCATTGTCGCGCAGTCTGTCCGGCAATCGGATGCCATACATATCGCGCTCACCGTTCTTGTATTTCGTCAGCACTGACGTGCTGGTGGTGCCGGCGAGGTAGTCGCGAACGACGATCTCCACCGGCAATATGTCGAGCCTTGTGCCGACGACGACATTGGGGTCGGGATAATCGAGCACATGGTTCGGGCAGATATCTGCCGTTTCCTCGAACCAGTAGCGCGCCGTCTGCGTCAGCAGCTCTCCCTTGAGCGGGATCGCGGTCAAAATGACATCGAAGGCGCTCAGCCGGTCGGTGGCGATGATGATGCGGCGGCCATCCGGCAGATCGTAATTCTCGCGGACCTTGCCTTTGTAGTGGTTCGGCAGTTCCGGGATGAAGGCATCGGAGAGAACGCGCAGTGCTGTCATTCGGTGTCGTGGCTCCCAACGACGTGAGGTTTTGGGCGACTATTAACAAAGTCGGTGGCACTTCGATACCCGAGCAAGAGGCGCCGCGTAACGTGCTGTGTGGACAGGCGTCGATGGCTCCTCATAATAGCGCAATCACGCTTCGGAGGCGAAATGCGGATAGCGGAACGCGGACACACACGTCTTGCCATCACGGCAGCGCTGGTGCTGGCAATCTCGTCGGCAGCAGCCTCTGCGGCCTCGACCGTTCGAGACCCGACGGCGGACACCCTCGACCGCTGCCTCAACGACCCGGCCAACGGGTCGACCGCCGGCCAGACCGATTGTGAGGCGGCGGCATCGGCTGACTACGATCGGCGGATGAATGCCGCCTATGCGACGCTGATGCAAAAGCTGCCGCATGAGGCTGCTCGACAGCTTCAGAAATCGCAGCGCGCATGGCTGGCGTTTCGCGATGCCGAGACCAAGGCGCGAGGCGCGCTCTACGAAACCAGGGAAGGCACGATGTTCGTGCCGATGCAGGCCGCCGACACCACCAATGTCATCCGCGATCGGGCGCTTCAGCTGGAGGGATATGTCGCGGTGATGGCCATAGGGGATTGATCGAGAGGCAAGGGGGGTGGGGTGGAACTGCAGTTTCTGATCGTCGGATTTGTCTGCGTGGTGGCGGCCGTGCTGTCGGGCATCACCTTCGTCAAATGGCGCGAGGTGCAGGCGATGAGCCACTGGCTGCCGACGCGGGGAAAGATCATTTCTTCGCGCGTCGAGGCCCGCAAGGTGAACGTATCGGGCGTTGGCCCCGACAGCGAAAAGGTCACCGAAGTCAGGAATTTTCCCGCCATCACCTTCGAATACAAAGTGGGGACCAAGAAATTTCGCGGCTCGCGCTACAGCGTGAAGGAGAATCTGGGGAATTTCGAAGTCGAGGAAACGCTGGCGCAGTTTCCTACCGGCGCCGCGGTGACCGTGTTCTACAATCCGGCCGATCCGAGCAAAGCCGTGATCGAGCGCACCTTGCCCGAGGGCGCCTTCAAATTCATGGTCAAGCTGTCAGCCGGCATGGTGATCGGCTCGGCGCTGCTGGTGTTCTCGTTCAGCGGTGTCCTGGAGGCGATCCGCTCGCATCTGCCCAAGCCGGAAAACCTCGGCATCGCAGTGTTTCTCATGTTCATCGGCCTGTTCGCCCTGCTCATGGGCATCGCCCATAAGGTGCTGGCAAAGCGAGCAACGAAATGGCCGGTGACTGCCGGCCGCATCGATGCGTCAGGCCTTGAGACGGTCCGCATCGACAACGGTTACCGGCGCTGGCGCCCCGTCTTCCGCTCCCGCATCGTCTACAGCTACGAGGTCGCCGGCCGGCGCTACACCGCCGCCCGCGTCACTTTCGGCGCCTACGTGTTGGCTTCGATACCGGCCCTCGTCAGCGGCCAGGCGCAACGCTACGCCGAAGGCAGCAAGGTCGACGTGCACTACGACCCGGCAAACCCGGCGTCAGCTGTGCTTGAATGCAGGGCGCGCGGGTTGTGGGTGCTGTGGTTGTGCGCGGCGGGCTTTATCGGCGGCGCGGCCCGGCTGGTCGGGCTGGTGCCTTCTCTTTGACGGGATGCGGCAATGGATAACACGATGAGATCGATCACCTGGATTTGCGCCCTCTTCGTCTCGGCGCTGACATCGGCCGTGGCGCGTGCCGACGAGCCTGCTCCGTCGCGACCGCCGATCGACAAATGTGTCTGGGAAAAACTGACCGACAAGACGGTCGGTCTGGCCGCCTGGGCGCAGCGCTGCGATTTCGGCTTCCGCAAAATCCATTTCGAATTCGTCGGCAATGCGCTTGCCATCAAATACAGCGATGGCGGCGCGCCTGATCCTCTGGTCGAGGTGTTCGACGTCAAATCAGGCGAAACCGCCGAGGCCGCAGTGCTGCGCCTGTTGCTGGAAAAGACCGACAGGACCATCAGCGCCCGCTGTGAGCTCACGCCCTACACCGAGGGAACCGTGCCCGCCGGCGTCAAGCGCTTCACCTTCAGCCCCGACGCCGCCTACGCAAAAGAGCTGGAAGCGAAGGCCGACCCCAACGAGATCCCCGACCCGCCCTGCGGCGACTGGGGCGAAATGCCCGATGGCATCCAGTATTTCGAGGTGCCGGCGGGAGAGGGGCACAAGGTGCTTTTCGTGCGGGCAGGACAGGATGAGTCGCTGTTCGATGAGCAGACGCTAAGGGTGTTAGAGTAGGTAGGCGCAGAAAATCCTGGTCGTGGTCCGTCTCTATGCTTCGACGTATTTTGCGAGGCTGACGCCTTTCGGTGCATCCAGCCCATCGGCGCGCAGGCCCTCGATATGGAACCGTATTGCGTCGCGAAGTTCGATTTTCACTTCTGGCACCGTAGCACCAGTCGCAGTACAGCCCGGCAGATCTGGCACATAAGCGGAAAAATTGTTTCCGGCTTTTTCGATCACCACAGCGTAACGCATGTCATCGCTCCTTTAAGCCGGACTGCTTGAGGATGCTGTTCAGTGTTCCTGGTGCAGCCCCTACAGACGGAGCGGCGGCTTCTTACCAGTGCTCTGGATCACCTTTTCGTAGAAGAGCTTGCTCTTATCGAGGTCGCTCAATTCGATGGTGATGTGGTCGATCATGACGTTCAATCGTCTCAGGATTTTGTCAGCTAAGATCGCTGCCCATCATCGGCAAAAACAAACTCGGCGCGCCTCGGTTGATCAGTCCGGCATCGGTTTGAGTAAGTGGCGTACTTTGCTCATTCTTGCTTTCAAACCATCAAGGATACCCTGGCGATCAAAGCCGCAAGACTCCAAAACTGAAATTCTAAAAGCCAGCAGGAATGACCTGGATAGGTAGTCCATATCGACATACTCGTCGGTGTCGTAGTTTGTATCGGCTCCGTGGGCCTCTTTACCCCTTAGGTAGTTAACTCGTTGGGGTTTGATCTCTGAGAAAGCGCGCATCTCTGGAAAGCGAGCGTAGAGTTCGCGTAGGGTTCGAGGTAACGAGGGAGCGCGACTAAGGAGCGGAGAAAGCCTCCGATTCACAAAATCGACGAGAAAATTGTCGTCGTTTGACCGATTTAAAATTATCGACAGCGCTCTGGACGCGTCGTCATCGACGGAAGGTTTCGCTTTAAAGTACCTCTCCACCATCCGCACAGTATAAAAGAAAATTTCTTCAACATACCTTTGCTTGACCTGCGACGAACGGAACCACTTGAATGCGACCTCGTTCGTACTCCGCTCCTCGACAAATTTATTCAGCACCTCCCCCCAGTCAGCTTGAAATGGTAGCTGAGCTAAGGTCTCGTGTCTGTCGACGAACGCATTTTTTGAGAAGCCGATATCGTATCCCGAAAGATGAAATTCGTCCTCGCCTTCGTTGCCATTCTCGCCAAGCAGAATGCTCAAACAGGCATCTTTAATGCTCACGTATGTGCCGGATATCACAGATAAGAAATCGTCTAGAGCATGCAGATCGTGCAGTGTCTCCGAAATCGACCTTGCTGTTTTGTATGTAATTGCCAAGCAAATATCGGATCGAAAATGAACCTCGCTCCGATCAGAAGAGCTTCCGATATTTCTCTTGTCACTGATTTCAACCTTGTATTCAGAGGTCTCCCATTCTCTTCGTGTTATCTTAAATTTAGCGCTTCCTCCAGTGTTTGGCATGTCAAAGGATTGCTCTACTGGATTAATTCCAAGTATACTGGCTAG
Source organism: Mesorhizobium sp. PL10 (assembly GCF_053714315.1). Classification (NCBI taxonomy): domain Bacteria; kingdom Pseudomonadati; phylum Pseudomonadota; class Alphaproteobacteria; order Hyphomicrobiales; family Phyllobacteriaceae; genus Mesorhizobium; species Mesorhizobium sp. PL10. Next base: position 196,202 of record NZ_JBSKBR010000010.1, read on the forward strand.
CGTCGGTGAATAGATTCGCAGGGATGTCACCGATTTATCCTCGGATCCAGCAATCCCTACCTTGTCCAAAAGGTATGGGAAGGTGAAATCAACTCGGAGAGATTTAAAATTAGCCCAAGTTCTTTTGCCAAACCTTGGATAGCAAAAGGTGGCATACTGACCATCTTCGGTCAAAATGCTTAGAAAATTTCCCGTAAGCTTCTCTGGCAGGGAGAGTTCTGAGAAATTACCCTGAGGCACAATATAGTTTTCTAGAAAGAGATGGCCTTCATACCCTCGAATTGGATCGAATGAGAATTGACCCTGGCACGATGAGCAGCTATCGCCAGGGTCAATTTTAACAACAAAAAGCTTCGATGGGGGCAATAGAGCTATTCGTCCTCAGCTGCACCCGCTCGTCGCGCCGCACGTATCGCACTTCTCGCAAGTCCCGTTCCGCACCATCGTAAAGTTCTGGCACTCGGAGCAGGAATTGCCGGTGTAGCCTTGCAGCAGCGACTTGGCGCGGCGGTCGGCGGCGAGTTTCTTGGCCTCGGCCGCTTCATTGGCTGCGGCGTCGGTGAACAGCGCTGCGGTGGCGTCGGTGGAAGCCGCGTCCACAACCTCCTCGAAGGCGATGTCCTCGGCCAGCTCCCTGGCCCGCTCCTCATAGTCGCGCTTGTAGGCGACCGCCTCGTCGCTGGCCGGCTTCAGCGCCAGCACGTTGGAGCCGGAGAAGGCGGTGGGCGCCGAGCGGGCAGGGGTGCTCGCCGAACCGCCGGCAAAACCCTTGGGATCACTGCTTGCCGCCCGCGACACCAGCTTCACCGGCGAACCGCGGGTCAGGCCTTTGGAGACCGCGTCCGTCTTGCCTTCGCTGATGCCACGTCCCAGTGCCGTGTTGGAAAAGTCCGACTGGTCGACATGGGCGAGGTCGTTGCGACCGAGATAGGAGATGGCAAGCTCCCGGAACACGTAGTCGAGGATCGACGTCGCGCTCTTGATGGCGTCGTTGCCCTGCACCATGCCGGCCGGCTCGAACTTGGTGAAGGTGAAGGCGTGCACATATTCATCGAGCGGCACGCCGTATTGCAGGCCCAGCGAAATGGCGATGGCGAAGTTGTTGAGCAGGCCGCGCAGCGTGGCGCCTTCCTTGTTCATGTCGATGAAGATCTCACCGAGACGGCCATCGTCATATTCGCCGGTGCGCAGGAAGATGGTGTTGCCACCGATCTTGGCCTTCTGCGTATAACCCTTGCGGCGTCCCGGCAGCTTCTCCTGCTCGCGCGACACGCGCTCGATAATGCGCTCGACGATCCGCTCGGTGATCTGCGCCGCACGTGCCGCCGCCGGGGCCTGGATCAACTGCTCGACCGCATCGTCCTCATCCTCCTCGCCATCGGCGAGCAGCGACGAATTGAGCGGCTGCGACAGCTTCGAACCGTCGCGATAAAGCGCGTTGGCCTTCAACGCCAGCTTCCACGACAGCATGTAGGCGCCCTTGGCGTCTTCCACCGTCGCATCATTGGGCATGTTGATGGTCTTGGAGATGGCGCCGGAGATGAAGGGCTGTGCGGCCGCCATCATCTGGATGTGGCTGTTGATCGACAGCGAGCGCTTGCCGATCTTGCCGCACGGGCTGGCGCAATCGAACACGGCAAGGTGCTCCGCCCTAAGGAAGGGCGCGCCTTCCAGCGTCATCGCACCGCAGACATGGATGTTGGCGGCCTCGATGTCCTTCTTCGAGAAGCCCAGCGCCGGCAGCATCTCGAACGAGAAATCGTTGAGCTGCTCGTCGGTGAAGCCGAAGGTCTCCTTCACCCAGTCGGCGCCGAGCGTCCACTGGTTGAAGACGAACTTGATGTCGAAGGCCGACTTCAGCGCCGCGTTCAGCGCCGCGATCTTTTCATCGGTAAAGCCCTTCGCCTTGAGCGCGCCGGGGTTGACCGCCGGCGCCTGGTTCATGTTGCCGTGGCCGACCGCATAGGCCTCGATCTCGGCGATCTGGCTTTCGGAATAGCCGAGCGTGCGCAGCGCTTCCGGCACGGCGCGGTTGATGATTTTGAAGTAGCCGCCGCCGGCGAGCTTCTTGAACTTCACCAGCGCGAAGTCGGGCTCGATGCCGGTGGTGTCGCAATCCATGACCAGGCCGATCGTGCCGGTCGGCGCGATCACGGTCGCCTGCGCATTGCGGTAGCCATGCTCTTCGCCGAGCTCGATAGCGCGGTCCCAGGTAGCCTTGGCGTGCGTGGCCAGATCCTGCTGCTTGAGGTCGGAAGCGACCAGCGGCACCGGGTTGACGGCAAGCTTCTCGTAGCCGCCCTTTTCACCGTAGGCGGCACGGCGATGGTTGCGCATGACTCGCAGCATATTCTGCGCGTTGCGGTCGTAATCGGCGAAGGCGCCGAGTTCGGACGCCATCTCGGCCGAGGTGGCATAGGCGACGCCGGTCATGATGGCGGTGAGTGCGGCGCAGATGGCGCGGCCCTCGTCGGAGTCATAGGGAATGCCGGACGTCATCAGCAGGCCGCCAATGTTGGCATAGCCGAGGCCGAGCGTGCGGTATTCGTAGGACTGCTTGGCGATCTCCTTCGACGGGAACTGCGCCATCATGACGGAGATTTCCAGAACGACGGTCCACAGCCGCACCGTGTGCTCATAGGCGGCGATATCGATCGTGCCATCGGCATTGCGGTAGGGCAGCAGATTGATGGAGGCGAGGTTACAGGCCGTGTCGTCGAGGAACATGTATTCCGAGCACGGGTTGGAGGCCCGGATCGCACCGGCCGAAGCGCAGGTGTGCCAGTCGTTCATCGTCGTGTTGAAATGCAGGCCGGGATCCGCGGAAGCCCAGGCGGCGTAGCCGATCTTTTCCCATAGGTCGCGTGCCTTGAGCGTCTTCAGCACCTTGCCGTCCTTGCGGGCGGTCAGGTGCCAGTCGGCATCGTCCTCGACAGCGCGCAGGAAATTGTCCTTCAGCGACACCGAATTGTTGGAGTTCTGGCCGGAAACGGTGAGGTAGGCGTCGGAATCCCAGTCGGTGTCGTAGGTCTTGAACGACATCGAGGTGTAGCCCTGCTTGGCGAATTGGATGACGCGGTAGATGTAGTTCTCCGGCACCGCCGACTTCTTGGCCGCCTTGATCTCGCGCTTCAGCGCGGTGTTGAGCGCCGGATCGAAACAATCGTCGGCATTGCCGTCGCAATTGATGCAGGCCTTCATGATCGCTTCGAGATGCTTCTTGACGATCTTGGATCCGGTCACCAGCGAGGCGACCTTCTGCTCTTCATTGACCTTCCAGTCGATGAATTCCTCGATATCGGGGTGGTCGGCGTCGACAATGACCATTTTCGCCGCGCGGCGCGTCGTGCCGCCCGACTTGATGGCGCCCGCCGCGCGGTCGCCGATCTTGAGGAAGCTCATCAGGCCGGACGAGCGGCCGCCGCCCGACAGTTTTTCGCCTTCGCCGCGCAGCAGCGAGAAGTTGGAGCCGGTGCCGGAGCCGTATTTGAACAGGCGCGCTTCACGCACCCAAAGGTCCATGATGCCGCCCTCGTTGACGAGATCGTCCTGCACGCCCTGGATGAAGCAGGCATGTGGCTGCGGGTGCTCGTAGGAGGACTTCGACTTGGTCAGCTTGCCGGTGAACGCGTCGACATAGTAGTGGCCCTGGCTTGGGCCATCGATGCCATAAGCCCAATGCAGGCCGGTGTTGAACCATTGCGGCGAATTCGGCGCCACGCGCTGCGTCGCCAGCATATAGGCGAGCTCGTCGCGGAAGGTCAGGGCATCGTCTTCCGACTTGAAGTAGCCGCCCTTGTAGCCCCAGTAGGTCCAGGTGCCGGCCAGCCGGTCGAAGACCTGGCGAGCGTCGATCTCGGAACCGTAGCGCTCGGCCTCCGGCAGTTTTGCCAGCTCGGCCTCGTCGGCGACGGAGCGCCACAGGAAGGAGGGGACGTCGTTCTCCTCGACCTTCTTCAGGCGCGCAGGCACGCCGGCCTTGCGAAAATACTTCTGCGCCAGGATATCGGCGGCAACTTGCGAGAATTGCGCCGGCACATCGATGTTATCGAGACGGAACACCACCGAGCCATCCGGATTCTTGATCTCCGAAAGCGCCTTGCGGAATTCGATCTCCGCGTAAGCCGATTGCCCTTGCTTGGTGAAACGACGCTCGATGCGCATTGGTCCGATCCCTTTTGTCTATATATAGCGCTTTTCCCCAGGGATTTCTGCCCCACATGGCGAAAAGCACGGTCCGCCGTTTGCCGGTGCTGCAAGCAACCCCGACACTCTCCTCGTCGCGGGCGCCAAGCAGCGAACTGGCAAACACCTCTTCAGGCGCTTACCCTGGCTGCAGGCCGACCCGCGGGTCCCTCAAAACTGAAACTTTGATCGATTCCCTCGCTGGAGGGAGGTTCACACTATCTAGCGTCGAGACTGCCTGCAAACACTAAATATAGTGTTAACAGATGATTTTTTCCAGTCCGACAATTCTCCCTTTCGTCACCCCAAGCCCCACGATCCCAACGCTTCCGCCAGCCTCGTAAACAGGCGGAAATCTGGGCAAAAACGCACAAAATCCGGGAAAAAAGACCGGGCTCTGAACTCTCCGGTCGCACCCTCAACAAGAGCACATGGCACATAAAAGGCGACTCGGTTTGCGTCGTCAAGGATTCGTTTACGTAGCTTTTGTGACCCCAACATCTTGTGTGTCACATATGTGGATAACGGGGATAGAAAGCGGCTGTGGAAAGCCCGGTTTTGCCGGCGTACACCACTGGTGAGCGGTTCACCGGGAGACAGGCCCGGGCGGATTCGGCTCACAGCCTTTTCATTTTAGCTGGCGTGCATTATGTCTTTGGCGTCGCGCGGGGGCGCGTCTTGTCAATTCCAAGAGCATCCGTTACGCCCCGCCCATGACAGTTACCGTCCGTTTTGCCCCCTCACCAACCGGCCGCATTCATATCGGCAATGCCCGCACCGCTTTGTTCAACTGGCTGTTTGCCATGAACAACAAGGGCCGTTTCATTCAGCGTTTCGACGATACCGACATTGCCCGCTCGAAGCAGGAATTTTCCGACGCCATTCTCTACGACCTGCACTGGCTGGGGATTTTCCCCGACGCCACCGAATACCAGTCGCGGCGCTTCGAAGCTTACGATGCGGTGGTTGAACGGCTGCAGGCGGCGGGCGTGCTCTATCCCTGCTACGAAACCCCTGAAGAACTCGACCTGCGCCGCAAGGTGCGCCGCACGCGCGGCCTGCCGCCGGTCTATGGCCGCGAGGCGTTGACGCTTTCGCAGCAGCAGATCGCCGAGTATCGATCGGATGGGCGCCGGCCGCACTGGCGCTTTCTGCTGCCCAACTTCACCAGCGACCCGCTGCAGCCGGAACGCACCGAAATCCACTGGGAGGATCTGGTGCGCGGCCAGGAAACCGTCGACCTCGCCTCGCTGTCCGATCCGGTGCTGCGGCGCGAGGACGGCACCTATCTCTACACGCTGCCTTCGGTGGTGGATGATATCGATATGGGGGTCAGCCACGTCATCCGCGGCGACGACCACGTCACCAACACCGGCGTGCAGATCGCGCTGTTCAAGGCGCTGGGCGCCGAGCCGCCTGTGTTCGGCCACCACAATCTGCTGACCACGGCCTCGGGTGAGGGCCTGTCGAAGCGCAGCGGTGCGCTGTCGATCGAGAGCCTGCGGGAGGACGGCATCGAACCCATGGCGGTCGCTTCTCTGGCCGTGCTTGTCGGCACCTCGGAAAATGTCGCGGCCATGCATGACATGCCGGCACTCGCCGAGCGCTTCGATCCCGCCGCAACGTCGAAATCGGCCGCCAAGTTCGACCCGGACGAACTGTTCGTGCTCAATCGCGCGCTCATGCACCACATGCCATTCGCCGTGGCGCAGGACCGGCTGATTGTGCTTGGCATCTCGGGCGACAAGGCCGAACCGTTCTGGCTGGCGGTGCGCGGCAATATCGACCGGCTGAGCGATGCGGCCGGCTGGTGGCGTATCCTTGCCGACGGGCCGCAGCCGGCGCCGGAATTTTCCGACGAGGATCGCGACTTCCTGCAGCAGGCTTTCGACCTCTTGCCGGAAGAGCCATGGACCGGCACGGTCTGGAAGGACTGGACGGCCAGGATCAGGGAAGCCAGTGGCCGCAAGGGCAAGGCGCTGTTCATGCCTCTGAGGCTGGCGCTTACCGGACTTGCTTCCGGGCCGGAGCTTGCAGATCTATTGCCGCTGCTGGGTCGGGAAGGAACGCTGGCCCGACGACCCTGACCTTGCGCTGGTCCGGCGGGATCAGCGACACCGGCGATACCACCGGTTTGACGGCAAGGCGTTTGATGGCGTCGCCGTCGAGCCCGCCTTGCATGTTGGCCAGCGTCTCCGGATCCGCGCCCGCATCGGGCTTTGCCGCCGGCATCGGAATGAACGGCGTCGCCTGGGTGTCAGGCTGCGATTGTTCGGGCGGTGGCGGGTTACCGCCGATGATCTCGAAATTTCCAGCCTGCGCATTGCAACCGCAGGCCGGCGGCCGCGACATGTCGGGTTGTTTGTAGAGATAGGCGGTCGGCAATTCGCTGTAGGGACGGCCGGTGACCGATGACGTCATGTTGGCCGAATCGTCATCCATGCCGCGTGAATAGAACACCTGCATCTCGGTGCCGGGGCAGCTCGATTCGCAGTTTTTCTGATCACGCTCGAAATCGCCCAGCGAAGCCGAATTCGACATCGGGAAGAAATAGCCGTCGCAGGTGCGTACACAGCTCGTATGGAACTCGCCGCCGACCGTCGGGAAATCCGGCACGCCGGGCTGGTTGAGCACGCGGCGCACATTGCGCTCTTCGTCGGGATCGTCTGGCTGATCGAGCGTGTCAATCTGCCGGTTGCCGCCGAAAAGCTGGTCGAACAGATTGCCGTCGTCGGGTTCGCGGCTGGCTTCTTGCTCCTGCCGGCGCGGCGCGGGCTCGTCCCGGCAGCCATTGGCGTCGAGCGCGGCCAGGATGCGGCCGCGGTCGCGCCGCGAGCCGCCGTCGGCAAGCTGCGCGCGCTTGGCTTGCAACGCATCGAGATTGGCGTTCATGCGATCGATGCTGCTGTTCAGCGCAGCACATTGGCTGACGTTGCGCGAAAACAGCGAAAACCCGCAATTCGCATCGCTCGCACGACCGCGCACCTTTGACAATTGTTCGAGCTGGCGGGCGATGGCGTTGTCATACTTCCGCACCATTCCGGACTTGCCGCGGCCATTCGATGAAGAAGCAAGCTCGGCTTCCAGCTGCCGGCAGACACGCGAAGCGGCTTGCGGTTCTGTGGTGGCGACGGCCGAAAGCACCAGCGCGCCAAGCAGCGCAGCCAAATGCGTCCACTTTCCGCCCGTCATTGCTAGAGACCCCGCTTGCCTGCCTGTCGCGATGCTACCGGATTCGCGGTTAACCGTTCCCTCAATCTACAACCAAAGATGGTCTTAGCCCATAGACGCGGTGCAAGAGGTGTTCGGACAAGGCGCAACCGCGCCAAAATCTCTGCTGCATGAAAAAGGCGCAATCGCTCGGGAAATATCCCTCGATCAAGCAATGCCCCGGGGCCTGGCATGACCACGATTAGCCGTCGAACCGCACTGCAATTCGGTCTGGTCTGCTTGGCGGCGCCCACCCTCGCGCAGGAAAGGCCAGCCGCGCGGACTGGCGCAGCAGACTGGTCGAAGCCGCGCGTGAGCAGATCGGCGTCACCACTCTCTACGACCCGACCTATGTCCGGCTCGGCTACCCCGGCGGCGATGTCGCGCCGGATCGAGGCGTGTGCACGGATGTCATCGTGCGCGCCTATCGCCGCGCCTTCAGTCTCGATCTGCAAAAACTGGTGCATGAGGATATGGCGGCCAATTTTGCGGCCTATCCGAAGACCTGGGGCCTGAAGGCGACCGACCGCAACATCGATCACCGCCGGGTCGGCAACCTTGCCGCCTTTTTCGGGCGCAAGGGCGTTTCCTTGGCCGTCAGCGAAGAGCCCGCCGACTTTCAGTCGGGCGATCTCGTCACCCAGATGCTGCCCGGCAACCTGCCGCACATCGTCATCGTCTCATCCGACCGCTCGGCGGACGTGCCGGAAAGGCCGCTGGTCATCCACAATATCGGGGCGGGCGCCCGGCAAGAGGACACGCTGTTCGCCTTCGGTCAGACCGGGCATTACCGCTTCGCGCCCGCCTGAGCGCCAGAGCAATTCCAGGAAAAGTGTGAGCGGTTTTCCGTCCGGAATTGCGAAAAAACAAAGAGCTAGAGCGTTTCGCCGTTTCCGTGAACCGGTGAAACGCTCTAGCTGAAATCGACCACCGCCTGCGCCTTGTGCGCCGCCTCGACCACCGCCAGCGCCGTCATGTTGACGACGCCGCGCGAGGTCACCGACGGCGTCAATATATGCGCCGGCTTGTCGGTGCCGAGCAGGATCGGTCCGACATGCAGCGCATCCATCATCGTCCTCAGCGCGCTGAGCGTGATGTTGGCGGAGTCCAGATTGGGGAACACCAGCAGATTGGCTTCGCCCTTCAACCGCGAATGCGGATAAACGCGCTGGCGCAGATGCTCCGACAAGGCCGTGTCGGCATGCATTTCGCCGTCGCATTGCAGGTCGGGCGCAACGCGCGCCAGGATCGCCGCTGCTTGCCGCATCTTCAGGGCGCTGGGGGAATCGCGCGAGCCGAAATCCGAATGCGAGAGCAGCGCTGCCTTCGGCTCGATGCCGAAGCGCTGGATTTCCTCCGCCGCCAGAATGGTCATTTCGGCAATTTCCTCGGCCGTCGGATCGACCGAGACATGGGTGTCGGTCAGGAAAATGATGCCGCGCTGCGAGATCAGCATCGACAGCGTCGACAGATCGCGGTCCTTGACGCCGGGGCGAGCGCCGATGACCAGCGTCACATTGCGCAGATGCCGTTCGAAACGGCCTTCGAGGCCGCAGACCATGGCGTCGGCATCTCCGCGCTTCAGCGCCAGTGCCGCAATCACCGTATTGTCGGTGCGCACCATGGTGCGCGCGGCTTCGGTCGTGACGCCGCGCCGGCCGGCAAGCTCGATCAAAAGGTCGACATAGTGGCGGTAGCGCGGATCGTCCTCCGGGTTGATCAGGCCGAAATCGACGCCGGGCTTGATGCGCAGGCCGTAGCGCTTCAGCCTGACCTCGATGACATGCGGGCGACCGATCAGGATTGGCTCGGCAATCCCTTCCTCCAGCACCACTTGTGCCGCGCGCAGCACGCGCTCGTCCTCGCCGTCGGCATAGATCACGCGCTTGGCGCTCGACGCCTTGGCAGAGGAAAACACCGGCTTCATCACCAGGCCGGAGCGGAAGACGAAGCGGTTGAGCTGGTCGATATAGGCGGCGAAATCGGTGATTGGCCGGGTCGCGACGCCGGTGTCGCAGGCAGCCTTGGCCACCGCCGGCGCAATGCGCAGGATCAGCCGTGGGTCGAAAGGCGAGGGGATCAGGAAGTCAGGCCCGAAGATCGGCGTCTCGCCGGAATAGGCGCGCGCCGCAACGTCTGACGGCTCTTCGCGGGCAAGGGCTGCAATCGCCCGGACCGCCGCCATCTTCATCTCCTCGTTGATGGCGCTGGCGCCGCAATCCAGCGCGCCACGGAAGATGTAAGGGAAACACAGTACGTTGTTGACCTGATTGGGAAAATCGGAACGGCCGGTGCAGATCATCGCGTCCGGCCGGGCCGCGCGCGCCGCCTCCGGCATGATCTCGGGATTGGGATTGGCCAGCGCCAGGATCAGCGGCTTTTCCGCCATGTGCTGCAGCAGTTCCGGCTTCAGCACGCCGGCCGCAGACAGGCCGAGGAAGACATCGGCGCCCAGGATCACATCGGCCAGCGTGCGCGCCTCGGTGTCCTTCACATAGGGATCTTTCCAGCGGTCCATCTCATCGGTGCGGCCCTTGTAGGCGACGCCGAAACGGTCGGTGACCCAGATATTCTCGACCTTGGCGCCGAGCGAGACCAGCAGGTTGAGGCAGGCGAGCGCCGCCGCACCCGCTCCGGAGGTGACGATCTTGATGTCGGAAATGGTCTTGCCGGCGAATTCAAGCCCGTTGAGCACGGCGGCGGCGACGATGATGGCGGTGCCGTGCTGGTCGTCATGGAACACCGGAATGCCCATGCGCGCCTTCAACTTCGCCTCGACCTCAAAACATTCCGGCGCCTTGATGTCCTCGAGGTTGATGCCGCCGAAGGTCGGCTCCAGCGCCGAGATCGTCTCGACCATGCGCTCGATGCCGGGCGCGTCGATCTCGATGTCGAAGACGTCGATGCCGGCGAATTTCTTGAACAGCACCGCCTTGCCTTCCATTACCGGCTTGGAGGCGAGCGGGCCGATATTGCCGAGGCCAAGCACGGCCGAACCGTTGGAGACGACACCGACCAGATTGGCGCGCGCCGTATAGTCGGCGGCGGTCGCCGGATTGTCTCGGATTTCAAGGCAGGGGGCTGCGACACCCGGCGAATAGGCCAGCGCCAGGTCGCGCTGGTTGCCGAGCGGCTTGGTTGCCTGGATCTCGAGCTTTCCCGGTCGCGGGTGCTTGTGGAAGTAAAGGGCGGCTTCGTCGAGGTCCGAACGTGCCGGTTTCTTGTTGTCGCCTTCCATGCGGCCGCTCCCTCGAAACTGCTATGCCAGAGTCCTTTTAGCATGCGGCCAAGGTTTGTCGCGACGCTAAATGACGCGCCGTCAGCTTTCCGCCATCGCGCGCCGAAAGCGACGTTGTATCAGATACTTATACCGATTTCATCGCGAGCGACTCCTGCTGCTTCGCAGGCACGTCGATCAGAATGCGCTGACATAGAGGCCGCCATCGACCGGGATGTTCTGGCCCGTGAGGTAGCCGGCATGGACCGAGCAGAGGAAGGCGCAGATCTGGCCGAACTCTTCCGGCGTGCCGAGCCGCTTGGCTGGAACGTCGGCGCTGATGCGGGTCTTGCGGGCGGCAGCAGCGGCCGGGTCTTCCGTCGTGCCGGCCTCGTGCGGGCCGCGTAGCCGGTCGGTGTCGAGCTTGCCCGGCAGCAGGCTGTTGATGGTGACGTTGCGGTCGATCACCGTGCGCGCCACGCCGGCCAGGAACGAGGTCAGGCCCGCGCGGGCACCCGATGACAGGTCGAGGCCAGGGATCGGCACATAGACCGACAGCGAGGTGATGTTGACGATGCGGCCGAAGCCGCGCTTGGCCATGCCGTCGATGACAGCCTGCACCAGCTCGATCGGCGTCACCATGTTCTGCGTCACGCCTTCGAGGATTTTTGCACGGTCGAGCTCGCGGAAATCGCGCAGCGGCGGGCCGCCATTGTTGTTGACCAGAATGTCGGGGCCGGGGCAGGCGGCAAGGAGTGCCTTCTGTACATCGGGTTTCGAGACGTCGCCGACAATCTCCGTCACCTTCACGCCGTAGCGTTCGCGCAGTTCGGCGGCGGTTTTTGCCACCAGTTCGGCATTGCGTCCGTTGACGACCAGATCGCAGCCCGCCTCGGCCAGCGCCATGGCGCAGCCGCGGCCGAGCCCCTTGCTCGAAGCGCAGACAATGGCTTTCTTGCCCCTGATACCGAGATCCATGACGATTTTCTCCTGTGATTGGCGCGGCACGCTAGCTCTTTGGCTGGCCCAATCGCAACCGTCATACGGTTGTTGCATGAATCGGGGCATAGCCTGCGCGAAAGCAACGGTGACGATCTGATGTCCAGCACAGAAACCCGCACTTTCCGCAGCATGTTCATATCCGACCTGCATCTCGGATCTAAGGCGGCCAAGGCCGAGTTCCTGATCGACTTCCTGCGGTATCACGACGCCGATATCATCTATCTCGTCGGCGACATCGTCGACGGCTGGCGGCTGCGGCGCAGCTGGCATTGGCCGCAGAGCCACAATGACGTCGTCCAGAAACTGCTGCGCAAGGCGCGCAAGGGCACCTCGATCACCTACATCGCCGGCAATCACGACGAGTTCGCGCGCCAGTTCCAGGGCGTGCATTTCGGCGGCATCGTCGTTGCCGACCGCGCCATCCACGAAACCGCCGACGGCAGGCGCCTGCTGGTCATCCATGGCGATCAGTTCGACACCGTCGTCCACAATCAGCGCTGGCTGGCGTATCTCGGCGACTACGCCTATGACGCGGCCATGATGGTGAACCGCGTGGTGACGAAGCTCCGCCATCTGTTAGGCCTTCCTTACTGGTCGTTCTCGTCCTGGGCAAAGGGAAGGGTCAAGAGGGCGGTCAATTTCATCGGCTCGTTCCAGACCGTGCTCTCCGACGAGGCGCGCCGCTCGCATGTCGACGGCGTCATCTGCGGTCACATCCATCATGCCGTAATCGAGAATTACGGCGATGTGCAGTACATCAACACCGGCGACTGGGTGGAGAGCTGCACGGCGGTGGTCGAGCATTTCGACGGCCGCATGGAGATCATCCACTGGGCGAAAATCCTGCCCGAGGCGCCAGACGAACCCTTCATCCCGATGCTGATCGAGGACAGGGTCGTCGAAGCGGCGTGACCTAGCTGTTAATCGGTTGGTCCAGGCGGTTTCGTACGGCTTTCCCGCATGTTAAGGGATCGATCTGCGCCGCAGCTATTTTTTTGCAGCGTAATTGGATCGATTCATGTCGCTGCCGCCGCTCTCGCCTGAACAACTCGTCAAGCCGCGCCATTTCGAACTGCGCATGAGCCTGATCTTCGCGACACTGTTCGTGTCGCTGGGAACGCATGTGCCCTTTTTCCCGGTTTGGCTCGAGGCTCAGGGGTTTGACGCGTCGCAGATCGCCGTTATCCTGGCAGCACCAATGTTCCTGCGCGTGGTGACGACGCCGCTTCTCACCGCACTGGCCGACCGGGCGAAGGACAGGGCCGACGTCTATATCGCGCTGGTGGCAGCGACGATGGTGCTTTCCGCCGGCTATTTCCTCACCTCCACCTATGCCATGGTGCTAGCCGTTTCGCTGGCGCTGACGGTGGTGTGGACACCGCATTCGCCAATCGCCGATTCGCTGGCGCTGTCGGGCGTCCGCCGCTTCGGCTCCAACTACACCGCGATGCGCAAATGGGGCTCGATCTCCTATCTCTGCGCCAATGCTGCCGGGGGCTTCATCCTGTATTGGACAAGCGTTCAGGCCGTGCCGGTGATCATCTTCCTGTCGCTTGCAACCGCACTCGTCGCCGGGCTGCTGGCGCCCCGCCTTGGCCGTCCGCGCCGGGCCTCGCCGCTGTCGGCCACCGACATCCAGCATTCGGCGCCCAGCCTGCTCAACCCGTATTTCCTCTATTTCACCCTCGGCGTCGGCATCATCACCGCCAGCCATGCCTTTCTCTACGGCTTCGTTTCGATCTACTGGAAGTCGATCGGCATCAGCGGCTCCGTCATCGGCCTGCTATGGGCCTGGGGCGTCGTAGCTGAAGTCTGCATGTTTTTGTTTTTCAACCGTATTTTCGCCTCCGTCTCGGTCGTCAAGGTGATGCTGATCGCCGGCATCGGCTCGATCGTGCGCTGGATCGCCTTTCCGCTGATCTGGCCGCTCGGGCTTGGCGTTATCGGCTTTTTCGGCGTCCAGACCTTGCACTCGGTGTCGGTGGCGATGGTGCTGATCGGCTTGCAGAGGATGATCGGCGAGACGGTTTCGGAAGAGCGCACCGGTGCCGCGCAAGGCATAGCCTACTTCTTCAACGGCTTCTTCATGGCCGCGGTGACGCTGGCATCCGGCCCGCTCTACGAGCGCTACGGCGTCGACGGCTTCCTGGCGATGATCCCGATCGCCATCATCGGCCTGGCGCTGATCGGGCTCGCCGCGCGTTCAGCCCCACAGCATCCTGTCAGGCGGTGACACCAGCGACCCCTGGTAGACGAGGCTGGGATCGCGGTCGCGCGCCAAAAGCAGCGGACCGTCGAGATCGACGAACTCGGCGCCTTGCGCGAGCAGCACCGCCGGCGCCATCGCCAGCGAGGTGCCGACCATGCAGCCGACCATCACCTCGAAACCCAGTTCGCGGGCGCGGTCACGAAGGGTAAGCGCAGCAGTCAGGCCGCCGGATTTGTCGAGCTTGATGTTGACGGCGTCATAGAGGGCGACAAGTTCTTCGAGGTCCTTCGCCTCGTGCACGCTTTCGTCGGCGCAGATCGGCACGGGGTGCGCAATGTGGCGCAGGATGGCGTCATGGCCGGCGGCAAGCGGCTGTTCGATCAGGGTGATGCCGTGATCGGCCGCAAAAGCGAGGTTCTCGACGATGTTGGCATCGGTCCAGCCTTCATTGGCGTCAAGGATGATGCGGCTGGCGGGCGCCGCTTCGGTCACGGCGCGGATGCGGGCTACATCGTTGTCGCCGCCGATTTTGACCTTGAGCAGTGGCCGCCCCGCATTGGCGCTGGCTTGCGCTGCCATCGCCTCCGGCTCGCCCAGCGACAGCGTGTAGGCCGTCTCCAGCGCCGACAGGGGCATGGCGTGGATAATGTCCGCCACCGCTATGCCGCTCGTCTTCGCCTCCAGGTCCCACAAGGCGCAGTCGATGGCGTTGCGGGCAGCACCAGCCGGCATCGCATCGAGCAGGCCCTTCCGGCTGATGCCGCCTTCTATCTGCCGGCGCATCGCCTCGATGGCGTCGCGCACGCCGTCCATGGTCTCGCCATAGCGCTTGTAAGGGACGCATTCGCCCCATCCGCGATTGTCCCCATCGCTGATCGTGCAGGTGATGACTTCGGCTTCGGTCTTCGATCCGCGTGAGATGGTGAAGGTGCCGGCGATGGGAAAACGCTCGGCCTCGACCGAAATGACACGCGCCATAATTTTCTACTCCGGCTATGCAACATCAGCCTGTCGGCAAATCGACAGGCTCGACCCGTCAGGCTAAACAGGACGCCATGTTGACCATCGGCAAACGCGACGCAAGCGGCAACGCCGCCAAGGAGGCCAACCACCAGCCCCGCGTCGCGGTCGGCGAGGAGGGAGGCGTCCTCGGTTGCGCTTTCTCCGGAATCTGGACGACGCGGACAGTGGCGCTGATCGATGCCGAGATGCGCAAGATCGAGCAGCGCAAAGGCTTTCAAACGCTGGCCCTCGACCTCTCCCACATCGAGAAGATTGATACGGCCGGCGCCTGGTTGATCGACCGCCTGGTCAGCGTCTTTGAGAAGAAGGGCGTCGAGGTCAAGATGCAGGGGCAAAGCGATGTTGCCTCGATCCTGCTTGGTGCTGTCGGCGAGGCCGTTCGGCGCGAGCCCGAATCGGGTCGTGTCCGGCGCCCCAACATCGTCCTTCGCGGGCTGGAGGCGATCGGCCGCCGCGTCTATGAGATGCGCGACGATTTCCTCGCCTCGATGAACATCCTCGGCGCCACCATCGGCGGCGCGCAGATGAAACTCGGGCGCGGCCATGCCATCAACCCTGCGGCGATCTTCAACCAGATCGATCGCATGGGTGTCGGCGCCATCCCGGTGGTGGCCTTGATGTCGGCCATCGTTGGCGCCATCGTCGCCCAGCAAGGCGCCTACCAGCTCAACTATTTCGGCGCCAACATCTTCGTTGTCGACCTGGTCGGCGTGCTGATCCTGCGCGAACTCGGCGTGCTGATGACCGCAATCATGATCGCCGGCCGCTCCGGCAGCGCCATCACCGCCGAGATCGGCTCGATGAAGATGCGCGAGGAGGTCGACGCGCTGAAGGTCATCGGCCTCAATCCGATCGGCGTGCTGGTGTTTCCGCGCCTGGTGGCGCTGGTGATCGCGCTGCCCTGTCTCACCATCATTGCCAATTTTGCGGCCCTTGGCGGCGGCATCCTCGCTGCCTGGCTTTATTCCGACATCACGCCGTCCGCTTTCATCGATCGGTTGCGCGGCGCGATCGATATCAGCACCATCTTCGCCGGCCTGATCAAGGCGCCGTTCATGGCCATGATCATCGGCACCATCGCGTCCGTCGAAGGCATGAAAGTCGGCGGCAGCGCCGAATCGCTGGGCCTGCACGTCACCGCCTCGGTGGTGAAGTCGATCTTCGTCGTCATCATCCTGGACGGTCTGTTCGCCATCTTCTACGCCTCGATCGAGTTCTGACATGATGGGTAAGAGCTCAAAGGCGATCAAGGCTGAGCAAGGGACGAACGAAAGCGATATCGTGCTCTCCGTGCGCGACATTACTGTCTCCCTGGATGACAAGCTGATCCTCGACAAACTGGCGCTCGACATCAAGCGCGGTGAAATCCTCGGTTTCGTCGGCGCCTCGGGCGCCGGAAAATCGGTGCTTCTGCGCACCATTCTCGGCCTGCTGCACAAGCAGTCCGGGACGATCAAGCTGTTCGGCGTCGATGTCGACAAGGCGAGCGACATCGAACGGTTGCGCGTCGACATGCGACTTGGCGTGCTTTTCCAGCATGGAGCGCTTTTTTCGGCGCTGACGGTGCAGGAAAACGTGCAGGTGCCGATGCGCGAATATCTCGATTTGCCGAAGAAGCTGATGGACGAGCTGGCCTTGCTCAAGATCGAGCTGGTCGGCCTGCCGCCGGACGCCGCGCAAAAATTCCCCTCGGAGCTTTCGGGCGGCATGATCAAGCGCGCCGCCCTGGCGCGGGCGCTGGCGCTCGACCCCGACATCGTCTTCCTCGACGAGCCGACGTCCGGCCTCGATCCGATTAGCGCGTCCGAGTTCGACGAATTGGTCGTCAAGCTGCGCGATACGATGGACCTGACGGTCTATATGGTCACACACGACCTCGACACGCTCTTTACCGCTTGCGACCGGGTGGCGGTGCTCGGCAACAAGAAAATCCTGGTCGAAGGCACGATCGACGACATGCTGAAGAGCGAGGAGCCGTGGGTAAAATCCTATTTCCGCGGAAAACGCGCCCGGCAACTTGATCTTGCGGCACGCGAATAGCCATAAGTGGGGCAATGGAAACCAGAGCCAACTACGTAATTGTCGGCATTTTCACGCTGGCCGCGATCCTGGCGGCCTTCGCGTTCGTCTACTGGACAGCGCAGATTGGCGATCGCGGCGAGACGGCGGAGTTGCGCGTGCGCATTCAGGGCTCGGCCTCAGGCCTTGGCCCCGGCAGTCTGGTGCTGTTCAACGGCGTCAAGGTCGGCGTGGTCAAGCGCGTCTATTTCGACCGCAATGACCCTAATGCCGCCATTGCCACGACCGAGATTGACAAGACAACCCCGCTCACCAAATCGACGCAGGCCGATATCGGCATCGCCAGCCTTGCCGGCCAGGTCAACATCGAATTGAAGGGCGCCAATCCCAAGGAGCCGAACCTGCTTGAGGAGGCGGAAAAAGAAGGCAGGGTCGCTGAAATTCTCGCCAACCCGTCGGCTGTCAACAATCTCCTGCAGACGGCGCAAAACATCTTCACCCGTGCCGACAAGGTGCTGTCGGACCTCGAAGGCTTCACCAAGGATGTGCGTGGGCCGCTGACGCAGACCGTCAAGAACGCCCAGACGTTCTCGGATGCGCTTGCCAAGAATGCCGACGGCATCGACAAGTTCCTGACTGCCGTCAGCGCGCTGTCGGATGAGTTGAAGGGTGTTTCCGGCAAGCTCGACGGCACGCTGAAGGCCGCCGAGGGCCTGCTGAACGCCGTCGACAAGGACAAGATCAAGAGCATTGTCGCCAACGTCGATGCGGTGACGGGCAACCTCAAGGAAACGTCGAAGCAGCTCGACGGCGTGATCAGGAACGTCGATACGGCGGTCGGCTCGGTCAATGATTTCGCCACGCGCACGCAAGGCACGCTGGCCAAGGTCGACAATGTGCTCGACGGCATCGATCCGGCGCAGGTGCGGGTGGCGCTTGCCAACATCCAGAAGGCCAGCGAAAACGCCAACCAGGCGGCCGCCGACATCGCCAAGGTGACCGACAAGTTCGCCGACCGGGCCGACGATATCGACGAGACGATCAAGGATGCCAGACAGCTGGCGCAGCGCCTCAATGATGCCTCGGTGCGCGTCGACGGCATCCTGGAAAGGGTCGACACGCTGCTGGGTTCGGGCCAGGCGGACGGCGTGATGGCTGATGCCCGGGACACGCTGAAATCGTTCAAGCAGGTCGCCGACACGCTGAACGCACGGCTTGGCACCATTACCGACAATCTGGCGCGCTTCTCCGGCCAGGGCCTGTCGAATGTCGAAGCGCTGGTCCAGGACAGCCGGCGTTCGATCAGCCGCATCGAAGAGGCGGTGACCGATCTCAGCCGCAATCCGCAACGCATCCTTTCGGGCGGCGCCGGCGAGGTTCGGCAGTTCGACGGCAGGGCGCGGCGTTGACTTCGGCCGCCGCCCGCCGCAAGAAGTTGAACCGCGACTGCGGGTTGGTCTTACGATCCGGGGACAATGGGGATCGCGCGTGACGTTCAGCTTGGGTGGGCATAAGTCTGCTGTCGTGTTGCTTGGCTTGACGCTGGCCGGTTGCGCGGCATTGGGAGGCAAGCCGGCGCCGCTCGATACGTTCGAGCTTTCCGCTCCCTCGATCGACATGCGGGGCCACAGCCGCCGCCAGATCCTGATCGCCCAGCCTTCGGCGCTCAAGGCGCTGGACAGCCAGAACATCGTCATCAGGCCGTCCGACCACTCGATCCAGTACCTCAAGGGCGCGCAATGGGCGGATCGCCTGCCGCTCATCGTGCAGGCCAGGCTCGCCGAGACGTTCCAGCATTCCGGCAGCTTTACCGGTGTCGGTAAGCCGGGCGAGGGCTTGGCGATCGACTATCAAATCATCGTCGAGGTGCGGTCCTTCGACGTTCGCGTCAATGGCGGCGAGCATGCCGAGGTCGACCTGTTCGTGCGCATCCTCAACGACCGTAATGGCGAGGTGCGCGCCTCGAAGGACTTCACCGCGAGCGCGCCGGTCTCCGGCAGCGGCAACGCTGCCTATGTCGGTGCACTCGACGACGCCTTCGGCCAAGCTGCAAAGGATATCGTCCGCTGGACGGATCAGGTGATCTGAGCGAGGCGATTGCTTCGTATCGCGACAAGATAGTGCGGTTTGGTTGCGATCCTTCGCGCCCCTCCAAGCTCTCGGAAATGAAAAAGGCGGGAAAAATCCCGCCTTTTGCTTGTCGCTACCTTCGCCCCGATCAGTGCAATCGGCCGCTCGCGTGGGCCAGCATGGTGTAGACCTTGCCGGTGTCCGACGTCAGGTAGGTCTGCGCCATGATGTTGTCGCGGTCGTTGCGCGAGACGTCCTTGAGCAGCTTTTCGAAGTCGTCGCAATAGCGATCGACGGCGGCGCGGAACTCCGCCTCTCCCTGATACTTGCGCCGTATTTCGTCGAAGGTCTGCTGGCCCTTCAGCGTGTAGAGGCGCCGCGTGAACACGTCACGCTCGCCGCGCCGGTAGCGGTTCCACAGCTCGATCGAAGCGTCATGGTCGATCGCCCGGGCGATGTCGACGGAGAGCGAGTTGAGCGACTCCATGACATGCAGCGGCGAACGCTGGGCGGGTGTTGCGCGCGGCGCCTCCGCGGGCGCTGCCGGCCTGGCGACTTCCTCCTCGCGCGATGCCCCGGTCAGCAGGTCGCGCACCCAGCCGCCTTGCTGCGTGCGGGCATTGGCGTCGCGCTGGCGCGGTGCTTCGGCGGGACGTTCGATATCGAGCGTGCCGCGCAGGCCGCCAAGCGGCGCCTGCGGTGCCGGACGCTCGTCCTGCGGCGCCGGCGGCGGGCGGCGTACCGGCTCGGCCGGGCGCTGGACCGGCGCCTGAGGGGCCGGGCGCAAATTACGGGGCTCGGAATTGTCGCCACCACCGCGGCCCGATTTCGCAACGATATCCGAAAGTTCCTTGAGCGCGTTGATCTGCTCGGAAACGGCACGGCGGATCGCCGACGTCGATTCCTTGGCCTCTTCCGGCATCTCGATGACGCCTTTCTTGAGCTCGGCGCGTGTGAGGTCAAGCTCGCTCTTGATCGAGCTTGCGGTGCGCCGCATCTCCTCGGTCGCATCGGCAAACCGGTTGGTTGCCGAATCGACCACTTCCGCGATGGCAATGCGGATCTTGTCGGCCGATGCCAGCGTCCTGCCTTCGGCATTCTGCATCGTTTGACCGACAAGGCTCTCGAACGAACGCATCACCTTCTCGAGGTCTTCCGACTTCTTGACCAGGCCGACGGCGAGATCTTCCAGCGACGACTGCCTCTCCAGCGTGTGTTCCAGATTGCTCTGCGCCGAGCTCAGCAGGTCGGAAGCTGATGACAACAGACGGCTGTGCTCGTCGAACTTGGTGGCGATCGAGGCGACTTCGCGCAGCGTCGCAGACGACAGTTCGGTAAGCCGCGTCGTATTCGAATCGACCAGGCGGGCCGAGCTGGCGAAGGTTTGCGCCGCCTTTTCGGTGGTCGCCGCGAAGCTTTGCGTGCTGCCGCTGAGACGTTCGTCGACCTGGCCGAGATTGACTGCCGCCTGCTCGATCAGCTCACCGAGCTGCGAGCTGGAGACGCTCATGCGGCCAATAAGATCGGCGACACTGTCGGCGAGCGACGAGCGCGCGCCTTCGACGGCCGACAGCGTTTCGGCCGTGCGGCTGGCGAGCGCGTTGACGAGGGCGGCGTTTTCGCTCCGCAGCTTCTCGGTGGCGCGTTCGGTGACTTCTTCCATGCTCTTTTGCAGTTCCGAGCCGCCCTGGGAGAAGCGCTCGACCAGCGGCCGTGCGGTTTCGTCGAGGATCTTCGACATTTCGGCCGAACGTGCCGCCAGCATCGTGTTGAGCTCGCGAGTGTTTGTGCCGATGGTCTTGGCAGCGTCGTTGGTGCTCTGGCCGATATGCTGGCCAACCGCGGTGAAGGTCTCGGCAATCGTGTTGGCGCGCGAGATCAGTTGCGCCTCGGCGCTCGACACCTGCTCGTTGAGCTTCTGGCCCATCGTCTCGGTGGTGTAGGCGAGGCGGTTTTCGACACTCGCGACCTGTTCCTCGACGCGGGTGGTTGCGGCAGCAACGCTCGCCGCCAGCCGCTCGTCGGCGCCGGCAAGTGCCTGCTCCATCTCGCGGGCGTGGACGGCAAGTTCCTGGCCGGTCTGGCGTGCGCGTTCGGCAACCCGCTGCTCGGTGCTGGCGAAGGCGCCGACGATGTTGTCGGCATGCTCGCCGATCGTCGAGGTGGAGTCGGCGATGCGCGACACCAGGCGGTTATCGGCCTCGTCGAAGATGCGGCTGATCTCGGTGGCGCGGGCCGACAGCGCGTCGGAACCCTCGGCAATGCGCGAGATGAGCTGCTGGTCGGCGGCGTCGAAGATACGGCCGAGGTCGGAAGCGCGGGCGGCCAGCGCTTCGGCGGATTCGCCGATGCGCATGCTCAGCCGCTGGTCGGCACCCTCGAAGTTGCGCAGGATGTCGCCGGCGCGGTCGGCCAGCGACTGCGCCGTTTCAACCGCACGGGCGACCAGCTTCTGGTCGGCGGCGTCGAACGTTCCGACGATTTCGCCGGCGCGGGCAGCCAGCCGTCCGGCCGTTTCCTCGGCGCGGGCGAGCAGCGAGTTCGACGTCTCGTCATGCCGGGCAAGCAGCGCGCTCGAGGTATCCTCGGCGCGGGCAAGCAGGGCGCTCGACGTGTCCTCGGCACGTGCATGCAGGCGGCGATCCGCGTCCTCGAAGGTGCGGGCGATATCCTCGGCGCGGGCGAGCAGGGCGGCCGAAGTCTGCTCGGCACGCTCGGCGATTTTACGGTCGGCATCGCTGAAGGCGGCACCTGCCTGTTCGTGCAGGGCACTGGTGACTTCCATCACCTTCTCACGCAGGGCGCCGGCAACGAAGACGGCGCTCTTTTCGAGCACGTTGCGGACATTGTCGACACCCACCGACAGCGCGCGCTCCATGGTTCCGGCGCGCTCCTCGATGATGCCGGTCTGCTTGCTGAAGGCTTGTTCGATCTTCTCGACGTCGGCTGCGATAGCCGCCGAGATATCGGTGCTCCTGGCGGCAATCTGGTCGATATGGCCTGACAGCGAGCGGTCGACATCCTGGCGTGTGTCGGCGAGCTTTGCCAGATCGTCTTCCAGCGCCTGGGTCAGCATATTGCGGCCTTCGGCCAGCTTGCCGACATGCCCCGCAATGATGTCGTCGACCTCACTGCGGCTTGCCGACAGCTTCTGCAGGTCGGCTTCCAGGGCGCGCTTGAGGATGTCGCGGCCTTCGGCCAGCTTCTCGACCTGGCCGGCGACCAGCCCGTCGATGCTCGACCGGCTCTCGGCCAGCGTGGCAAGGTCGTCCTCAAGAGCCTTCGACAGCGTCGCGCGATCCTGGACGAGCTTGTCGCTGTGGCCCTGGAGCAGGCTGTTGACATTTTCCAGATCGGCTTCCAGCACCCGTGCGAACTCTCCACGGTTTTCGGTCAGCTTTTGCGACTGGTCGGCAATGGCGCTCCTGATCGTGTTGAGATCGGCTTCGAGCGCCCGCTTGAGGATGTCGCGGCCCTCGGCGAGCTTCTCGACCTGTCCGGCGACCAGCCCATCGATGCTGGAGCGGCTCTCCGCCAGCTTGGCGATGTCGTCTTCCAGTGCCTTCGAGAGTGCCGAACGGTCCTGGACGAGCCTGTTTTGATGATCGGCCATGATGCCGCTCACATTGTGCAGATCATCCTGAAGCGCCTGGGATAGCGTCGAACGATCCTGGACAAGCCGGCTCGTGTGGTCGGCGATCAGGCTGTTCACATTCTGCAGATCGGCTTCCAGAGCCTTCGAAAGCTGGCTGCGCTCTTCCGCCACCCTGTCGGAATGACCCGCGATGGCACCCTTGATGGTATTGATGTCGGCTTCGAGCGCGCGCTTGAGGATGTCGCGGCCTTCGGCCAGCTTCTCGACCTGGCCAGCGACCAGCCCGTCGATGCTTGACCGGCTTTCCGCCAGCTTGGCAAGGTCGGCCTCGAGCGTCTGTGACAACAGGCCACGATCGTCGGCGAGCCGGTTCGAATGGTCGGAGAGCAGACCCCTGATGCCCGACAGGTCGTTCTCCAGCGCCTTGCTGAGTTCGGTCCGGTCCTCGGCCAGTTTCGCCGAGTGGTTCTCGATCACACCCTTGATGCCGATAATATCGTTTTCGAGCGCCTTGGTCAGGACCGCGCGGCCTTCGGCGATCTTTTCGACCTGGCCGGCGACCAGCCCGTCAATCGAGGCGCGGCTGTCGGCGAGCTTGCCGAGATCGGCTTCCAGGGCACGTGAAAGAATGTTGCGGCCTTCGGCCAGTTTCCCGACATGTCCGGCGACCATTTCATCAATGATCGTACGGGCTTGCACGAGTTTCCCGGAGTCTTCATGCAAGGCCTGGTTAAGCCGGTTGCGGCCCTCTTCAAGCCGTTCGAGATGGCTGCCCAGCGACGCATCGATGGCGGCGCGCGATTCGTTGACCTTGCGCAGATCCTCTTCCAACGCGCGCGAAATCAGGTTGCGGCCTTCGGCGAGCTTCTGCACCTGGTTGGTTACGGCTGCGTCGATGCCGGCGCGGCCCTCAGCGAATTTCGCCAGGTCGGCCTGCATGGCCTCCGCCATGCGTTCGCGGCTTTCGGACAGCTTGCGGCTGTGGTTTTCGACAGCTTCCTCGATGCCGACGCGGGCGTCGGCCATGCGCTGGATGTCGGTGTCGAAGGAGCGCGACACGACATGGCGGGCCGCTTCCATACGGCCGGCGAAATCGCTGGCGCGGGCTTCGAGCATGGACGAGGTCGACGAGACGATGTCGGCCATGTCGGCGCCGATCTGGGTCTTGCCCTGATCGATCATCGCCGACAAATGGTCCTTGCTCTCGGCAAAGGTGTGGGCGATTTCACGGGCGCGCTCTACCAGCGTCTCGTTGATCTGGCGGGCACGAGCCTCAAGGGCGGCGTTGAGTTTTTGGGTGCCGGTGTCGAGCGCTTCGGCGCGGGTCTCGAATTCACTGATCAGCGCCTGGCCACGTTCGGCCAAGGTGCGCTCGATGCCGCTGAGGCTGGATTCGAATTCCGAGCTCAGGGTCCGGGCGGCGCCGCCGAGCAGCGACACCATTCCGGTGGTGCGGTCGTCGAGCAGGTCGGTCAGTGACCGGGTCAGACCATCGGTGGTGTCCGTCAGCTTGGCGATGCGGGTGTCGAGCAGCGATGCGAAGGCTTCGCCCGATGTCGACAGCCGGTCGGTGATCGTATCGAGCCGGCCTTCCACCTGATCGAAGATCGACATCGAGCTTTCGTTGATGCGGTCGATCAGCGTGTCGCCTGAATTGGTGATCGTCATCGAAAGCTTGGTCGAGGCGTTGAGGATCGAGTCGCGAATGATGTCCGAGGCAGCGCCGATTTCGTCCTTCAGCGTCTCATGCGCGCCTGTGATCGAGGCGCGCACGCGCTCGGCATGGGTGACGACGGCTTCGCGCTCGCTGCCCAGACCGTCGACCAGCGAGCGGATGCGGGATTCGTTCTCGGAATAGGAGCGTTCGATCTGGTTGACTTCGCTGTGGACCAGCGTTTCGAGCTCGACGGCGCGCGCCAAAGTGCGCTCGATGCCTTCGCCCATCGCCGCCACCTCGCGGCGAACGGCCTGGCCGATCATCATGACGCGGTCCTGGGCGAGGTTTTCCGGCTCCGCCAGGCGGAAAGCAACTTCCGTCATCGACTGGGCGGCTATGCGCATTTCCTGCGCGCGGCGGATCATCGCCGCGAAGGCCCAAAACAGGACAACCGGAATGATTGCCGCGATTGCGAGGCCGATCAGTTCGGGGCGGGCCAGGAGCTGATCGAATGTACGGATTTTCCAGATGCTGGGGCCAAACAGGAGGTTGGCAAGGCCGCCGGCGCCGGCAATCCAGGCCAGCGACACGAACGCCACGACCCAATAGATCGTGCTCGACGCGCG
Organism: Mesorhizobium sp. PL10; assembly: GCF_053714315.1. NCBI lineage: Bacteria > Pseudomonadati > Pseudomonadota > Alphaproteobacteria > Hyphomicrobiales > Phyllobacteriaceae > Mesorhizobium > Mesorhizobium sp. PL10. The sequence goes on from NZ_JBSKBR010000010.1 coordinate 221,015, forward strand.
CCGGTTGAGGCTGTGCAGCAGCGTCTTGTAGTCTTTCTGGTGGTCATCGTTTGCCGGCTTGAAACCGGCCGGCTGGGCGGCGTTGCGCGATTCAACCGGGCGCAACTCAGCGGGCTTGGCCTTGGCAGCCGGCATCGCGCTTTGATTTTGTTGGACGGGTGCGCTTTGAACGGGGGCGGGATTTTGGGTGCGGCCTTCCCGCGCCAGTTCATCGGCGGCCTGCGAAATCTGGGCTTCCAGATCTTCCATCGACGCCGCAATATCGAGATCGCCGCTGCCGTCTCCGCTAAGGTCGAGGTCTAGTGCCTTTTCGAGTTCCCTGGCTACGTCGCTGTCGAGATTTCTGGTCGTCGTTGGTTTCTTCGCCATGCCTTCGCTACCCTGTACTAGCTGCCGAGGGACTTTATGATTTTGGCCTGATTCTGGCTTGTCTGGTCCCACGCAGGAGGCTGAAAATGGACCCTCGTATCGTAATGACACACAGGGGTAAAGAAAACATGCATTCCGCGAGATACGTAAAACTTTAAATATAAGGTTAACGAGAACGTGATTTCGCCGCCTCCACGGCAACAATTTTCCAGCCCATTCATTAACGCGTTGGCGACGGAAATCGCCTAGGTTTTTTGGTGATTGGCACAGGGAGTTTCAAATTGGTACGCGGTGAAAGCGGCATTGCCTTTTCAATGCCGGGCGGCGATGTGTCGGGACCGGCCCGTTCGCGGCCGGTGGATATGGCCCATCTGGCCCGCCAGACAATGGGCGATCGCGCCCTCGAACAAGAGGTATTGGCACTCTTCGTACAGCAGGCGCTTTCTGTCCGCGACAGAATAGTCGACGCCGATGTCAGGGAGAGGCTGCTTCTGGCACATGGGCTGAAAGGTTCGGCGCGCGGGGTCGGCGCCTTTGCCATCGCCGACTGCGCCTCATCGATCGAACAGCAGCCGGAAGACATGCGCACCCTCAAGCGCCTCGGCGCCCTGATCGAGGAAGTGCGCGATTTCATCGCCGCCATCAACCGCTAATGGTTGCCGCTCGGCAGCGACCACCGGGATGAATCAGCGGCGCCAGGGCGCGTTTTAGCCAGCTTTCTGAAAAAACGTCACAGAGCGGCGCTTTCGCGCCGCAGTTGACTTGTCCGGCGGAGTGATTATCTCGGCTGAGACTCCCTTCAGGTGACAAATGACCAAGCTGACCTTCATCGCCCATGACGGCACTCCTTTCGACGTCGAGGCTGAAAACGGCTCGACCGTCATGGAGAATGCGATCCGCAATGCGGTGCCGGGCATCGAGGCGGAATGCGGCGGCGCCTGCGCCTGCGCGACCTGCCATGTCTATGTCGACGAAGCCTGGACGGCCGAAGTCGGCGAGCCGGAGGCGATGGAAGAGGACATGCTGGACTTCGCCTATGACGTCCAGCCAAATTCGCGCCTGTCCTGCCAGATCAAGGTCCGCGACGCGCTTGACGGCCTCGTCGTGCGCGTGCCCGCCCGCCAGGGCTGAGCCAACTTCTTTCGGATTTTTATCGCCGGCGCTTGGCAGCAAGCCAATGCTCATGCAGTCTCGCGCCAGTTTGGCAATGAGGCTCACCAGGCATGACCGATGTAATCAAGACCGACGCACTCATTGTCGGGGCAGGGCCGGTTGGCCTGTTCGCCGTGTTCGAACTTGGCCTCTTCGACATGAAGTGCCATTTGATCGACATCCTCGACCGGCCGGGCGGCCAGTGCGCCGAGCTTTATCCGGAAAAGCCGATCTACGATATTCCGGGCTGGCCCTCGATCTCGGCGCAAGGCCTGGTCGACAAGCTGCTCGAGCAAATCCACCCGTTCAAGCCCGACTTCACTTTCAACCGCATGGTCTCCAGCCTGGAGAAGCTGGACGACGGCAGTTTTCGGGTCACCACCGACGAGAACGAGGTGTTCGAGGCCAAGGTGGTGGTGATCGCCGCCGGCGGCGGCTCGTTCCAGCCCAAGCGGCCGCCCATTCCCGGCATCGAGGCCTATGAGGGCAAGAGCGTCTTCTATTCGGTGCGGCGCATGGAGGATTTCCGTGGCCACGACCTCGTCATCGTCGGTGGCGGCGATTCCGCGCTCGACTGGACGCTGAACCTGCAGCCGGTGGCAAAGAGCGTGACGCTGGTCCACCGCCGGCCGGAATTCAGGGCGGCGCCCGACAGCGTCAACAAGATGTACGCCATGCAGGAGATGAAACAGCTGGAATTCCGCGTCGGCCAGGTGAGCGGCCTGACCGGTGCCGACGGCCAACTGGCGTCAGCGACCATCAAGGGTGGGCCTGACGGCGACATCGAGGTGCCGTGCACGCGGATGCTGCCGTTCTTCGGACTGACCATGAAACTTGGCCCGATCGCCGAATGGGGGCTCAACCTTCACGAGAACCTGATTCCGGTAGACACCGAAAAGTTCCAGACCTCGGTATCAGGCATCTTCGCCGTCGGCGACATCAACTGGTACCCCGGCAAGCTGAAGCTGATCCTGTCGGGCTTTCACGAGGTGGCGCTGATGGCGCAGGCAGCCAAGCGCGTCATCAGCCCCGGCGAGCGCATCGTCTTCCAGTATACGACGTCGTCGACCAGCCTGCAGAAGAAGCTCGGCGTCGTGGAATAGCTGCCGACCTTTTTCGTATATATTAGCGAAACTACTTTTTAGCCGGGTGGACTTTATAGTCGTCTACTGTTTTCTTGAGCCATGGACCGCTACCTTTTGATAGGAAATAGCCGGTACGTCCATCAAAATTCAAGTTGACTATGAATACATCATTTGCAAACACATACACTATAACATCCCCAGAGTTAAAGGATTTCACAAAATACTCAGATGTATTCAATAAATCTCTCGACTCGTTAACAGAAGTGTTCGTGCTGGCTCCATTAACAAAACTCTCAATCGGCACTACACTGTGATGTTCTGCTTTGAGGATACCGTCCATGTCGCGCAGAAATTTTACCCAGTACTCTTCGTCACTATTTGCGTAAGCGTTTCTTGGCAAGGAAACTGCGCCAAATATCATGACTAGAAGTCCTAGACATGACAAACTAGGCCACGCAGCGATCCTCGGTCGCCAAAGTAAATGCGTAAGAGAACGCTCGTGGCTCGCATTGGCTGCAGCTCTACAAATCAACCACCTACCCACCTTAGAGTAATCTCGCTCCCAAGGCCCGAGCAGCCGATCCGTATCTTCGATTGTCGAGCCGGCTGTCACATAGATCAGGACATGTCTGCTTCGTGTCTATTGGATCACAGCATAATGCCGCCAACAAGGCGCACAAACACTCTCGCCGACAGGAAACGGCCGCAGCGTTGTGGCATTGGTTCGGCGGCGAATTCCTGACCTGTCTTTCAAGCTCTTCAAACTCGCCCTCTGAGAACGGAATCTTACTCCACCAGAGGCGCCGGCTCGGCTTCGTCGCGGCCGCGCAGCGACTTTTCCGGCATCAGCGCCAGCGTGATCAGCGCCAGGACGAGCGTGATGGCCGCAGCAAGGAAGATCATCATGAACGGCGTCGCCGAGACGATCTGTCCGGCGGCCGGCACGCCTTCGCCGGCAAGCGGCAGGCCGTAGCCGAGCGCGACCGCGCCGAGCATGGCGACGCCGAGCGCGCTGCCCAGCGAACGCAGGAACGTCAGCACGCCGGTGGCGACGCCGAGATGCGCGCGGTCGACCGCGTTCTGAACCGAGACGGTGGCTACGGGGTAGGTGGTGCCCGTTCCCAGGCCAACGCAGATCGTCAGCACCTCGACCACCAGCAGCGAGGCGCGGCCGGCGACCAGGCTGAGCGTACCAAGGGAGGCGATGGCGAAGATGACGCCGATCATGGCGATGCGCTTGTAGTGGAAGAAGCGCGGGATCGTGCGGCCGCTGAACGTCGCGCCCGCGACCGTGCCGAGCAGCAGGCCGAGCATGGCAAGGCCTGACTGGCTGACCGATAGGCCGATGATCGACTGCAGATAGACCGGAAGGTACACGGACAGGCCGATATTGGCGGCCTGCAGCAGGAACATCGACGCCGTTCCGGCAAGCACGATTGGATTGCTGAGCACTTCCAATGAAATCAGCGGCTCGGCCGCACGCATCAGGCGGAGCGCGAATGCGCCCCAGAAGACCGTCGAACAGGCGAACAGGCCGAGGATCTCGCGAGAGGCCCATGGATAGGCGCTGCCGCCCCAGTTGAGCGCCAGGAGCAGCAATGCCGTCGCCACCACCAGAAGCAGCGCGCCCAGGGCGTCGATGCGATGCCGCTTTGCGGCGACCGGCAGTTTGCGCAGCGGCTTGTTGATGATCGCCATTGCCACCAGGCCAAGCGGAATGTTGATCCAGAAGATCAGCGACCAGTGCAGATGTTCTGCAAATCCGCCGCCGAGCAACGGTCCGGCGATGCTGGCGACAGCCCATGTGCCCGAAATCCAGGCGGCATAGCGCGCCCGTTCGCGTGGCGGCACTAGGTCGCCGATGACGATCTGCGCCAGGGCGAACAGGCCCCCGCCGCCCGCACCCTGGATCGCCCGGCCGATGACCAGCACGAACATGTTGGGCGCCAAGGCGCTGACCAGCGATCCCACGAGGAAGATCAGGATCGCCGCATAGACGGTCGGCCGGCGGCCATGGACGTCGGAGATCTTGCCATAGAGCGGCGCCATGGCGGTCGCCGTCAGGAGATACCCGGTCACGATCCACGGCAGATAGTCGGCATGGCCGAGCGAACGGCCGATGGTCGGCATGGCCGGCGCGACGATTGTCTGGTCGAGCGCCGCCAGGAGCATCGACAAAAGGATGCCGGCGATGATGACGTTCTTCTCGCTTTCCGTCAGCGGCGCGGCGGGCGCCACCATAGCCGGCTTGTCGACAGCCTGGTCCATATCAGTTCATCCATATGCTTGCGCGCGACTGCGGCGCCCAATGGCCGCTTCGCTCAATCAGCCGCCTTGATTGGTCTTGATGTCGTGTTCGAAGCTCGCCTTGCGAGCCTGACATATGTCATTCCCTATAGGCCGATTTCGACCGCCGCCCGAAAATTTTTCGTGACTGGCCCCATGCTTCGCCAATTTTGGCTTGTGATCAGCCGGGTGGAATCTGGCCGCTTTCGACGCGCTGCATGCGGTAGCGCAGCAGCCGCAGGATGCGGCTTTCGAAGTTGACGCCTTCGACGCGGTCGAAGCGCAGCTGGTCCTGGTCATGCCTCGCGAGTTCGGCCGCGGTAATCTGCGCCGCCTGCGCCTTTGCCTCGGCGCAGGTCTTTTGCGCAAAGCTCGCGTTCAGCGCGTCCTCAAGCTGACGGCCGTGGTTCTTGGCAATCTCGACATGGCGCTCCTCGTGGCGCTTGATGTCTGCCGACAGCGTATCCCAGAACAGCCTGACATCGGGGTCGGCCTTGCGCGGCCGGCGCCACTCCGGAAGGATAACCTTGACCTTGACGGTGACGGCAGCCTTGGCAATGCGGCAGGAATCGGCAGTCTGCGCGTAGCTGATGCGGGTGGTGAACGCCATCTGGGTCGCACCCGGATGCCGCATGCCGGTGCTTTTCACCTCGGGTCCATGCTTCGACAATTGCGTCTCGATGTCATCGAGCGTGCTGCCGCCGATGGCAAAATAGCTATAGGTTTTCACCAGATTGGTCGCGCCCGCAGGCAGGGCGGTCAAAGCCAGCATCAGGGCGCAGAGCAGGGGTCGCTTCATCATGTTGCCTCTTCACTCACCTTGCTTTACGGCCGTTGCCGGCGCAACCGAATTGATCCCCCACCGATCACGCATCGTTGATGGATTGCAAGCGCTCGATGGGTCACATGGTTGAAGGACAATGACGACAAGGCGATGGCAACTGGCGCATGGGCGCCATCTCGACCTTGGCGAGAAGGCCATAGTGGTCGGCATTCTCAACGTCACTCCGGACAGTTTTTCGGATGGCGGGCGGTTCATCGCGGCTGACCAGGCGGTGGCGCAGGCGCGCCGCATGGTGGAAGAGGGCGCTGCCGTCATCGACATCGGCGGAGAATCCACGCGCCCCGGCGCCTCTCCCGTAACCCCTGAGGACGAGCAGGCCCGCATCCTGCCGGTGATAGCAGCACTCGCCGGCTCCGGCGATGCCCTGATTTCGGTCGACACCTATCGCGAGCAAACCGCGCGCCTCGCCGTTGCCGCCGGCGCGCATATCGTCAACGATGTCTGGGGCCTGCAGCGTGAACCTGGCATTGCCCGCGTCGCCGCCGAGACCGGCGCCGGGCTGGTCATCATGCACACCGGGCGCGAGCGGCAAAAGCTGCCCGACGTCATCGACGATCAGTTTTTATTCCTGAAGAAATCGCTGGAAATCGCGAAGCGCAGCGGCGTCAAGGACGACCATATCGTGCTCGATGCCGGCTTCGGCTTCGCCAAGGAGACGGCGGAGGAGAACCTCGATCTGATGGCGCGGTTTTCCGAACTAAAGGCGCTCGGCTTTCCCCTGATGGCCGGCACCTCCAGAAAACGCTTCATCGGCACGATCACCGGCCGCGAGGCCGCCGCGCGCGGCGCCGGCACGGCCGCCACCAGCGTCATCCTCAGGCTGAAGGGTGCCGATCTCTTTCGCGTCCACGATGTCGCAATCAACGTGGACGCACTGGCCGTGGCCGATGCTATGCTGGCGCGTGAAAAGCCGGGATACTAAGCCCAGGAAGCTAAGAAATGTACGTGATCCGCATGAAGAACTGCGCCTTCTTTGCCCGGCACGGCGTGCTGGACGAGGAGGAGGCGCTTGGCCAGCGTTTCTACGTCGATGCCGAATTGACGGTCGAGCCCAGCCGCCCGCTGGAGGATGATTCCATCGAGGACACCGTCAATTACGGCATCGCCTTCACGGTGATTGAAAAGATCATCACGGGGCATCGCCGTTTCCTGATCGAGGCGCTCGCGCTCGAAGTGGCGAAGGCGCTGACGGCGCGGTTTCCACAGATCAGGAAGGCCGAGATCACCGTGCGCAAACCAAACGCGCCGGTGCCCGGCGTGCTCGATTATGTCGAGGTGACCGTTGTCTGGCCCGAATAACACGGTCTATCTCAGCCTAGGCGGCAATCTCGGCGATCCGGCGGCCTCGATGGCCACGGCGCTGCGCCTGCTCGACGCCGACGAGAGCACGCGCGTCATCGCTGTTTCCTCGCTCTACCGCACGCCGCCCTGGGGCAAGCTCGACCAGCCGGATTTCCTCAACGCCGCTGCCGAGATTTCGACGGCGCTGGCGCCGAGGGCGCTGCTCGACCTTTGTCTCGAGGCCGAGCGCAAGCTGAAGCGGGTGCGTGAGGAGCGCTGGGGGCCGCGCCTGATCGACATCGACATATTGGTGTTCGGCGACCGCATCATCCACGAGACCGGGCTGGAAGTGCCGCATCCCCGGATGCTGGAGCGCGCCTTCGTGCTGGCGCCCCTGGCCGAGATAGCGCCGGAACTGGCGGTTGGCGGCCGCAGCGTGGCCGAACGGCTGGGTGCGGTCGACACGTCAGGGATTGAGCGGCTCACGTCCGGCCGTGACTGGTGGTTGAGCTAACCTGAAAACCCGCCGCCATCGAGAAATGCCTGTTCGTCGGCAGTCGTCTCGCGGCCAAGCATCTTGTTTCTGTGCGGAAAGCGGCCGAAACGCTCGATGATGTCGCGGTGCTCGATCGCGTATTTGATATACTCCGGCGCCCTGGCGGTCGTGAGTTCGACCGATCTGTCCTGGTCGGCGGGCAGTTCCGAATGTTCGTAAGGCAGGTAGAGGAAGACGCGCAGGTCTTCTTCCAGCGCAAGGTCGTGGCCGGCGGCGATCGCCTTGGCGGCAAAGTGCCTTGCCAGCGGATCGGTGGCGTACATGTGGCCGGTGCCGCGAAAGCAGTTGCGCGGGAACTGGTCGAGCAGGATCATCAGCGCCAGCGAACCCTCGGCATGCTCCGACCACGCATCGCATTCGCGGCGCGCGGAGGCAAAATGCAGGTCCAGAAACCGGCTGCGGAAATCCGCGTCGAAAGCGTCGTTCTTCTCGAACCAGGCGTCTTCGCCGGCCTCGCGCCAGAATTTTGTGACGGCGAGCGCTTGCTCATCCAATGCGGTCATCTGCCTTCCTCTGACTGGGCTTGTTCGGATTTGTTCAACACACCGGCGGTTTCTTCATTCAGGGCCTGGCCGGGTCGGCGTGGCGGGGCAAGTGGCGTCGGTATGGGCGTGCCGATATTGCCCCTGAGGAAGCGCCGGCCAGCCCGTATGCCTTCCGCCAGCTGCGTCTCGAAGCGGTCGTTGTCGCGGCGCCGCACGTCCTCGATGACGTCAGCGACATCTTCCGGTTCGACCCCGAGCGCTTCAAGCGCCGAGCCACCGAAGACGAGGGCCGATTCGAAGGTTTCACGCAGCTGGAAATCCACTCCGACGCGAATGAGCGACAGCGCGGTACCGCGATCATACGCACGCGCCAGAACGGTCAGCAGCGGGAACTCCGCCTTGATCAGTTCGGCAATGCGAACGGCAGCGTCCGGCTTGTCGACGCAGATCAGCACGGCGCGCGCGCGGCCAGCACCGGCGGCGCGCAGAATGTCGAGCCGGGTGCCGTCGCCATAATAGACCTTGAAGCCGAAATCGGCGGCCGCCTGGATCATTTCGACATCATTGTCGATGATCGACACGTCAATGCCGCGCAGCAAAAGCGGCTGGCTGGCGATCTGGCCGAAGCGACCGAAACCGATGACCAGAACGCTGCCAGTGAGGCCGTCGGCGATGTCCACGCCTTCAAGCGACTGCTCATCGCGCGGCGTCAAATATCTAAGCGCAATGATGGCCAGCGGAGTCAGCGCCATGGAGATGATGATGATTGCGGTCAGCGTGGCGTTGGCCCGGCTGTCGATGATGCCGACTGCCGCGGCGGCGGAATAAAGCACGAAGGCGAATTCGCCGCCCTGCGCCATGAACACGGCGCGCTCCAGCGCTTCGCGGTGGCCGCTCTTCAGCATGCGGGCGACGAGATAGATGCCGATCGCCTTCATCACCATGTAGGTGACGACATAGATGGCGACGAGACGCCAGTTATCGACCACCACATGCACGTCGAGCGACATGCCGACGGCGAGGAAGAACAGGCCGAGCAGGATGCCGCGGAATGGTTCGATGTCGGCTTCCAGTTGGTGGCGGAATGTCGATTCGGATAGAAGCACGCCGGCCAAGAACGCGCCCATCGCCATCGACAGGCCGGAAAGCTGCATGACCAGCGCCGACCCCAGCACGACCAGGAGCGCCGCCGCCGTCATCACTTCGCGCGCTTTGGCGTCGGCCAGGATGCGGAAGAACGGATTGAGCAGATAGCGGCCGGCGACCACCAGGGCGACAATGGCGCCAAGGCCGATGCCGATCTCGGTCAGCCTTTGCTGCAGGGTCATCTCGGCACCGCCAGGCGCCAGGAAGGCGACCAGCGCCAGCAGCGGCACGATTGCCAGATCCTCGAGCAGCAGGATGGAAACGATGCGCTGTCCCTTCGGGCTGGTCATCTCGCCGCGCTCTTCCAGCAGCTGCATGACGATTGCCGTCGAGGTCAGCACGAAGCCGGCGCCGGCAACGAACGATTGCGCGATCGGAAAGCCGCCGGCCAGCCCGACACCGGTCAGCAAGAGCGCGCAGACGCCGACCTGCAGCGCGCCGAGGCCAAAAATCTCGCGGCGCAGGCCCCACAGCCGCGACGGTTGCATCTCCAGCCCGATGATGAACAGGAACATGACGACGCCGAGTTCGGCGACATGCAGGATGGCTTCCGATTCGGAAAAAATGCCGATACCGAACGGCCCGATGACGACGCCGGCGGCGAGATAGCCGAGGATCGAGCCCAGCCCCATGCGCTTGAAGATCGGGACCGCGACGACGCCTGCGGCAAGCAGCGCCACCACCTGAATGAGATCGCTGCCCGATGCTTCCGCCGCCATGCCTCTTGTCCCTGTGTTCTCCAGCACTCCTTGCATGCAGTTGGAGTGGGAGGCAAGGGCGGGAAGCCTGCCAGGAAGGGCAGGGCGTCATCGAAGCGGTCGCCCCGGTGGAACAACGGTCTCTGCTTGCCTGCCGGACGTTCGGCATCTATGTTTGCCAAATGCTTGACCATTCGTCCCGACCGTCTTCGCCGCCCCATATCCCGATGGATGCGCTAAGCGAAGTTTTGCAAGACTTTCGCTTGAGTGGCGTCAACTATGGCCGCTGCGAACTCCGGCATCCATGGAGCATAGAGTTTCCGCAACAACCGCTGCTTCGTTTTCACTTTGTAGGCCAGGGTCCATGCTGGATCCATACCGAAGCGCAAAGCTGGCAGGAGTTGCGCGATGGCGATCTGGTGCTGCTCCCGCAAGGCACCGCCCATCGGCTGGCGAGTGCGCCGGACGTTGAAGGCGACTCGCTCGAGGGCTGCCAGGTGACCAAGTTGGGCGGCAATGTCTGCGAAGTGGTAGGGCAGGGAACGGGAGCGACAAGCACCCTTTTCTGCGGCTCCATGGCCTTGGGCTCCTGTGCGCTCAACCCGTTGATCACGTTGATGCCGCCTGTCATCAAGGGTTGCGATGTCGCCGGCAATGACCCGGTCGTCGGCCCTTTGCTCGCGGCGATGACGGTGGAGGCCGCGCAACCGCAGATGGGCAGCGCCACGATTCTGTCGCGTATGGCGGACTTGCTGACAGCCCGGCTCATCCGCTGCTGGGTCAATTGCAACGGAGCCTCGACCACCGGTTGGCTCGCAGCCATCCGCGACCCTCATATCGGCCGCGCTCTGGCAGCCATGCACCGAGACCCCGGCCATAACTGGACGCTGGGAAGCCTGGCCGGCGTGGCGGGCCAGTCGCGGTCGATTTTCGCCGAGCGCTTCAGCGCTGTCTTGGGGGAGGGCGCTGCACATTATCTCGCCCGCCTGCGTATGCAACTTGCCCGCGATTTGCTGGGGCAAAACGGCATGTCGGTTGCCGAAGTCGCTACCCGTTTGGGCTATGATTCCGAGGCATCATTCGCCCGCGCGTTCAAACGCATCACCAATGTCTCGCCCGGCGTTGTGCGCCGCACAATTCCCGGACGAATAGATATGAATTTCGGATTTTAAGATACATATAATCCGGGCAGACTCGCCTATCTAAGATCTCCAAACTTTGGAGATCTTTCCGTGACTGACACAACATTACAGCTTGAAGACACCGCGATCGGCCTTGACGCCGATGCGGCACCAGCGTGGAGCGCAGGCACTTGGTTTGCGGTCCTTTCACTGGCGGCCACCAGCTTTGCGCTGGTGTCAGCCGAATTCCTGCCGGCAGGTCTGTTGACGCCGATGGCGCGCGATCTCGGCATCAGCGAGGGGACGGCCGGACAGGTCGTCACCGCGACTGCTTCGGTCGGCGCCGTGACGGCCATGCTGAGCAATGTTCTCATCGGCCGGTTGAACCGCAAGACCGTGCTGGTTGGCCTCATGGCCCTGGCGGTCGGTTCCAACATTCTTGCAGCGTTGGCGCCCAATTTCTGGCTGCTGTTGTTAGGCAGGGCCGGGCTGGGGATCGCTCTCAGCGCTTTCTGGGCACTTTCGGTTGCCGTCGTGGCGAGGCTGGTTGGCGCCAATGCGACAGGTCGAGGCATGGCTATCGTCACGCTCGGCGTCTCGCTTGCCACCATTGCCGCGCCGTCGATGGGTGCGTTGATCAGCGACTGGCTGGGATGGCGCAGCGCCATGGCCATGACGGCGGGGCTGGCCGTGATTGCCATGCTGCTACAGTTGCTTAGCCTGCCGACCTTGCCTGCGGCAGCAAGCAACAGTCTCGCCGACGTGTTTCGGCTGACACGGCGGCGTGGCATTCAACTCGGCATGCTGGCTATTGTCTTGCTGATGACGGGGCATTTTGCCGGCTCCGTCTATGTGCGCCCCTTCCTCGAACACGTTACGCTGCTCGCAACCGGGCCGATTGCTTTGGCTCTCCTCGGATTTGGCATCGCCGCCGTGATCGGCAACATTGCCGGCGGCCGCTTGGCCGATGCCAATATCCACATGGCGCTCCTGGTCACCGCCGCTTTGATGGCGTTTGCGGCGCTGGCATTGGTACTTTGGGGCGTGCACATCGGCATTGCCTTCGGGCTTGTCACGCTTTGGGGCTTCACCTTCGGCATGGCGCCGGTGGTGCTGCCGACCAATCTGTCCCGTGCGGCGCCTGATGCGCTGGAAGCAGCGGGCAGCCTGATGGTCACCTCTTTCCAGGTCGCCATCACCATGGGCGCGGTGGCCGGTGGTTATGTCGTGGACACCTATGGCGCTACGGGGCCCTTGACCCTTACCGCGGTCCTTGCCGCATCGACAGCCGTGCTGGCGATGCTACAGCCTCGCGGCTGAACCTTGCTGCAGCTGGCCTAAAGCGCGTCGCGCCTGACCGGCCCAATGCGACGCGCTTTAGGTTGCTGTATTTATACATGTCGTTGTCCCAAAACCGCTGCGCACTTTTGGGCGACATGCATAGGCGGCCCCAAATCCGGGCCGCCGCGATGTTGCAGCTGCGTTACACAAGTTTATGCGGTTCTCGCGTTGCGTTTGGCCGCAATCGGCGGCTAAGGGACGCTCGGCTTCGGCCGTTGGAAGGCAGCGACGATCAAGTTCTGCCTTTTTGAGGAGATGACTGACATGAAGAAGTTTTTGCTCGTTGGCGTGGGTGTCGCCATGCTTGCCGCATCGGCCTGCTCGAAGGCGCCGGAATGCACGCAGGAGATAGCGGCCAAGAAGGCGCAGGAGATGACCGCCGCGCTGCAGGAGGCGATCACCAAGGATCCGTCCAAGGCGGCTGACCTGACGGCCAAGGTGCAGGCGGTGACAACCAAGTACCAGGGCGCCACGACGCTGGACGAAGCCTGCAAGGCCTATGACGAGCTGACGGCCGCCATAAAGGGCTGATTGTCGTTCGGGGAATTGATGAAGAAGGCGGTGGCTCGGATGGCCGCCGCCTTTTTTCTTGCCGCTGCCGGCAATCAGTTCTTGGCGATGGAACCGACTTCCACGGCATCGACGCGCTTGAGGCTCATGCCGATCACCGGCACCAGTTGCTGGTCGACGCGCACGGCGATGGTCACCGTCATCGAATTGTCGTCGGGAATGCGAGCCTGCATGACGCCACGCAACTGGTTGCGGTTGATGGTGAAGACCACCTTGCGGGGATCGACGACATTGCCGCCGATGATGTCGAGACCAGAACCCGCGGCGCCGCCCATGAAGTTGCCCTTGTAGTCGCGTCCCTTGCGCTCGACGGTCGCCGACATTTTCTGGGTGAAAACACCGACCCGGCAGTCGCCGTCCAGCGACATGCCCGTCTTGTTGTCAGGCGTCGAGCCGTCGAAGCTGCAGGTGAATTTCGTGCCCTTGTACTTGCCGGCGACGATCTCGCCCGGGCCGACCCATTTGCCTTCGACGGTGTGGAAGAATTGCTTGTCGGGTTCGGCTGCAGAGGCTTTCCCGGCCAGGCCCAGAGGTGCTGCAATCGCGACCAGGGGCAGGACGCAGGACAAGATTACGCTTTTCATGGAAGACACCCGGCAACAAGGAGGCTGTTGTTGGACGACCATGAACAAGATTGGTTAATGCTTGGTGACCGCGAGAGGACGTTCACTTGTCGGGAGCAGGCGTTTCACTCTCTTTTTTGGTCGCGAACAAGGTCAGCGCCGACAGGAAATCGCCCATGCCCGGCCGCCTGGCGGCAATGAAGGGCAGGGGACGCGCCGTCTCCATCGCCGCAATGCCGATGCGCGCCGTCATCATGCCGTTGACGACGCCTTCGCCGAGTTTGGCCGAAAGTCGCGCGGCAAGGCCATGGCCGACGATCTGCTGGACAAAGCTGTCGCCGACGGCGATCGAGCCGGTCACCGCCAGATGGGCGAGAACGCTGCGCGCCAGCCGGAAAAAGCCCAGCGTGCCCGGCCGGCCACCGTAAAGCTCGGACAGGCGGCGGATCAGGCGCCCCGCCTCGAACACGACATAGGCGACGTCGACCAGCGCCCGTGGGCTGACCGCCGTCACCAGGGACACACGCTTGGCCGCTTCCAGGATCATCACCTTTGCCCGGGCGTCGAGCGGCCCGAGAATCTCGGTTTCGGCCAGCTGCACCAGATTGCCGCCATCGATGATCTCGCCGCGCAGTTCGGCCAGCGATCGTCTGCCTGCCGCCGTTTCGGGTTTGGCCGCGACAAAGGCCGACAGTTCGTCGACGACGGCCCTTGCGGCCTTCGGATCGTCGCGTGCCACGGCATCGAGAGCCCGCTTTTGCAGCTTTTCGACCTCGGCCAGCCGGGCAATGGCCAGGAATTCACGCACCAGCACGACCACCAGCGCCAGCACGGCGATCCCCGCCATTGCGGCCGCCAGCCAGCCCAGCCACTCTGCGCGCTCGAACAGGTCGCGAATGAGCTGGTCGGTCCACAGGCCGACGGCCAGCGAAACCAGCACGCCGACCGCGCCGAAAAACAGGCTGGCAAACAGCGAGCGCTTGCGCGGCACGGTCGCTGGCGGTGGTTCGGCAGCAATGATGTCGGGTTTGTCGAAGACGTCGATCTCGGCCGGCACAACCACGGCGCGCGGCTTGCGCGTCGGAAGCGGCTCGGCATGGCTGCGGGCCTGCTTCGGTTCGGCCGCCGGCTCGATACGGAAAGCTGCCGGTCTGCGGGGCGCGGTCATGCCAGATGGTCTCCGATCAGGAACTGCAAGGCGCGGTCGAGCCTGATATGCGGCAACGACAGCGTGACGCCTTCGGCGGTGCGTTCGAGCTTTGGCGGGCGAAAGCGCACGAAACGGATCGCCGGATCGTCGCTGCTTTGCCGATGGTCGGTTTCGGAAACATCGAAAACGGCACCAATTTTTTCCGGCAAGTCCCCGGGAAATATGGCGGTTTCGGTTTTGCCATCGAAGGTTTCGCCGTTGATTTTTTCGCCGTTCAGCGGCGTGCCGATGATCACTGGCAACGTCTCCCGGCCCTGCTTGACCGTGCCTTCGCGTGTTGCGCGCATAGCCGCCATGGCGACCACGTCGACATCGGCGCCGGTGAAATTTGCCCGCGCAACGGCCCGGTCAGCAAGCCGCCGCACGATCGCCTGCAGCCGGTCATGGCTTTCATGATGCAGATGGTCGGCCTTGGTCGCAGCGACCAGGATGCGGTCGATGCGGCGTGAAAACAGGTCGGTGAGGAAATTGCCGCGACCGGGGCGGAAACAGGAGAGGATCTCCGTCACGGCACGTTCAAGGTCGGCCATCGCGCCAGGGCCGGCGTTCAGCGCCTGCATGGCGTCGATCAGCACGATCTGGCGGTCGAGGCGGGCGATATGTTCGCGGAAGAACGGCTTCACCACATGTGTCTTGTAGGCGTCGTAGCGCCGTTCCATCATCGCCTGCAGCGAACCGGAGCGCGGCCGCCGCTCGCCTTGAAGCAGCAAGGGCGCGAAGGTCAGCGCCGGCGAACCCTCGAGGTCGCCAGGCATCAGGAAACGGCCGGGCGG
This sequence comes from Mesorhizobium sp. PL10, assembly GCF_053714315.1. NCBI lineage: Bacteria > Pseudomonadati > Pseudomonadota > Alphaproteobacteria > Hyphomicrobiales > Phyllobacteriaceae > Mesorhizobium > Mesorhizobium sp. PL10. Next base: position 236,495 of record NZ_JBSKBR010000010.1, read on the forward strand.
CAAGGTCGAGAGCGCCCGCTCGTCCAGCTTGCAGGCCTTGAGATAGGCGGCAAAGCTCTCGGCCAGCCGGCGTGCCTTCATCTCGTCGGCGTCGGCATTGGGGTCGATCGCCGCCGACAAGGTCCGCCAGTCCTGCGACAAGTCGACCCTCACCGGCAGCATCGCCATTTCGAAAGCTTCACGCGAGAAATCGGCGAAGGATTTGCCGAGCAGCGGCAGGTCGAGCAGCCATTCGCCGGGGTAGTCGACGATGTCGACCGACAACCGGCCGCTGGAAAACATGCGGTTCCAGCCGGAGGCCGATTCGTATTCGATGGTGAGCCTGAGTTCCGAAATGGCGCGCGTCGAGTCCGGCCAGATACGGTCATTGACCAGTGCGGCGATATGGTCCTCATACTGAAAACGCGGCACCGCGTCATCCGGCTGTTCCTCGAGGAAGGCGCGCGCGATGCGTCCAGATTTCTGCGCCTCGAACAGCGGCAGCCGCCCGCCGTGGATCAGGTTGTGGACAAGAGCCGAGATGAACACCGTCTTGCCGGCGCGGGAAAGGCCGGTGACTCCGAGCCGCAGCGATGGCGAGAAAAGCCCACTCGCCCGCCCCGACAGCGTATCCAGGGCAATTCTCGCTTCGTCGGTGAATGTCGTCAGCGATGATGCCAAATTTGTTCTCTCGGGGCTTCCGTCAGTCCCGATATAGGCTCTGCGGTTCAAGTTTGAAATGGCGCCCGGGCCGGCCGTCTCTGCTCAGAGATCGGCGGGGGTCAGGAAGGCTTCGAGATAGCCGGCCCCTTGCGCGGCCTCGGTGAGGGCGCCGTTAAAGCGGACGACGGCAAGGCCGGAGGTCGGGAAACCATGGTTCATGATGGCCCGCGCCGCCTCGTCGCCATTGCCGGAAACCGCCATGGCAAGGTCTTCCGTCATCGGATTGTGGCCGATGACCAGCAGCGAGCCGGGGCCGCCATTGCCGCGGATGATGCCCAGGTAACCGGCGGCGTCCTCGCTGTAGAGCGTGTCGAAGAACAGCACCCGGCCGGTATCGGTGTGGCCGGCGATGCCCTCCAGCGTCTGGCGCGCCCGCTTGGCATTGGAGCAGAGCGTGATATCGGGAATGTAGTTGCGGGCACGCATGGCTGTGCCCATCGTTTCGGCATCGGCAATGCCCGATGCGTCGAGCGGGCGGTCGAAGTCGCGCACGCCGGGCAGGGCCCAGCCGGCCTTGGCATGCCGCAACAGATACAGTCTACTCACCGGACCCCCATGGCGTGCTGCCTATCAAATGACACAATGGATTAGGAACGGCCTGCCGCACAATGGGCGGCGGCACCCAAGCGCAACGAATCATGTGCGAATTCGCGCGCGCCCTTGCTGTGGAAGGCTTTGCCGCCCCTCGCCAGTACGGCATTAACAATTGCGTGAAACGCGCGCCGATTACGCTTGTGCAGCCCCCTCCGCGCGAATATATAAGCGCGAAATTTGGGGTTGTTGGGTGAGTCGAATGAACGATATCTCTACCGCCGATTACGTACCCTCCGAAGACGAGCCGTTCATGAACGAGCGGCAGAAATCTTACTTTCGCTTGAAGCTCGTCACTTGGAAGAACGACATACTGCGCGAAGCGCGCGAAACTCTCGAAATCCTGCAGCAGGAAAACGCTAACCACCCGGATCTCGCGGATCGGGCTTCTTCGGAAACCGATCGCGCCATCGAGCTTCGCGCCCGCGACCGCCAGCGCAAGCTCATTTCAAAGATCGATTCGGCGCTGCAGCGCATCGATGAAGGCACTTACGGCTATTGCGAGGAAACCGGCGAGCCGATCGCGCTGAAGCGGCTCGACGCGCGCCCGATCGCGACCTTGTCGATCGAAGCGCAGGAGCGCCACGAGCGCCGCGAGAAAGTCTATCGCGACGATTGAAGCGCAACTGCAGGACAGAAATTGAAAATGGCCGGGATTTCCGGCCATTTTTTGTTGTTGGGCTCGTGGCAAACGCTCATCCGTCAAGCCTGAACGTCAAATTCGACTCTGTATTGGATGCCATCCAGCAAACAGGCGCGAAATCATCTCGCCAGTGCAAAATCAAAGAGACAGGACAGTTCGTCGTTTTCAATGAAACGGTGAAACGCTCCAGGCCATCGGCCATTTCGATTCCCGCTATCGCTTCTGGCTGGCGAGTTCGCCGAGCAGCTTGGTCATCTCGTCATCAAGCGACGCCGGCGCTGTCGCTGCCGGCCTGCTTACCGGCTTGCTGGCGTGCGAATCATCGAGCGAGACCTCAAGTTCCCGCATCAGCGTGTCGTCGATCGACTCGCGCTTCGGTGGCGGCGGGGCCTGCCGCGCGGTATTGGCGGCCGCGCCATAGGCCGGCAGCGGTGTCACATTGCTGGCCTGGTATATTGGGGCTGGTTTTGGCGCCGGCGCCGCCTGGCGGGGCGGAAGGGCGGCCGGAGCAGCCTTTACCGGTTGCGGCGGTGGCGCCTGTCTTGCGGGTGGGGCGGATGCGGGTTGTGCAGCGCGCGGACGCGGTGCCTGTTGCTGCTGGCCGCCATCGCCGGTCAAAGCCGGACGGCGTGGCGCCGCCAGCCTGATGTCGCGCTCGACCACAACGTCGGTCGGGCCGCCGATCAAAATGAGGTGTTCGATATCGTCACGACGGATGAGCACCAGCCGGCGGTGGCTGTCGACCGCGGTGGCGTCCATGACCGCCAGCCGCGTCTTGCGATTGCGGCCGCCGGCAACGAAGGTGCCGAAGGTCAGGTTGCGGACCAGCCTGATAATGACCAGCACGATGACCAGCAGGACAAGGGCGGCAAACGTCCACAGCAGCGCTGCGGCATATCCAGGACCCGCCACGCTATCCAGCCACTGCATCGGTGCCCCCAAATCGGTTTTTGAAGTGGAAGCGACACTAGACCGTTGCGACCAGACACCGCAAGTTGCCTTCACGCTTCGTGAACAGCTTGAAACACCGGCACGTCATTTTTATCCGACATTTGCCGCCAAGGCCTTTTCCGGACTAGGAGAATGTGATTCAACCGGCCGGGGCGGTGTCGGATATCAGGAATTCACGAGCAGGGGGCATATGGCCAGGGAAACGCGCGGCGATTTCTATCCGGTACCGATCGTCGACCAGAACACGCGGCCGGGCGCGGTTACCCGGCTCATCGTCTTCATCATCGTCCTGACCGGGGCCGCGATCGTTTTCGGCATTTTCCGAGAGCGTCTTGGCGATCCCTTCCTGCTCGGCATGCTGGGCGTGCTTGCCATGATCGGCGTCGGCTTCCTGTTCGCCACGGCCATCGGCTTCATTCAGATCGCGCCGCGTTCGACCGGCGACGAACTGTCGAAGGCCTTCGTCGATTCGATGTCGCAGGGCCTGATCGTCACCGACACCAAGGGCCGCGTCGTCTACGCCAACCGGGCCTATGCCGAGATGACGGGGGCTGCGTCGGCAGCCGATCTGAAGACAGTCGAAGGCCTGCTTTCCGATGTTCCCGAAGCCTCGGTGACCATATACCGGCTGGCCTCGGGCCTGCGCGACGGCCAGGCCGGCGACGGCGAATTCCGGCTGGCGCAGTCGATCCGGCCGGGCGCCGAACCAGGCGCACGCTGGTACCGGGCGCGGGCCCGCACCTTCAGTGTTCCCGGCCAGCGTCTGCCCATGCTCGCCTGGCAGCTTGCCGATATTTCCCAGGAACGGGCCGAGCAGGAACGTTTCTTCCTCGACCTGCAAAAGGCCATCGACCATCTCGACCACGCCCCGGCCGGCTTCTTCTCGGCCGACCAGGAGGGCCGCGTCACCTACATCAACGCCACGCTCGCCGAATGGCTGGGCATCGATCTGGCGAGCTTCACGCCTGGCGCGGTGACGCTGCCGGAAATCGTCGCCGGCGACGGCATGGCGCTGGTGCGCTCGGTCAAGGCCGATCCCGGCACCACCCGCAACGCGGTCATCGATCTCGATCTGACCACGACGACCGGCGAAGCGCTGCCGGTGCGCTTCATGCACCGCGTTTCGGCCAGCCGCGAGGGGACCAACGGCCCGACCCGTACAATCGTGCTCAACCGCACCCAGGGCGAGGATGCATCCGCCGACCTTCGGGCGTCGGAAGTGCGCTTCACCCGCTTCTTCAACTCGACGCCGATGGCGATTGCCGGCGTCGACGCCAGCGGCCGCATCCTGCGCACCAACGCGCCGTTCCTGTCGCTGTTTTCCTCCGTCGTCGACCGCGATGCCGTCGACCGCCGCGTGCGGCTGGATACGGTCATCCACGAGCGCGACCGCCCGGCCTTCGCCGCCGCCTTCGAGAAAGCGCGTCTGAGGCAGGCCGATATCGAGCCGATCGACACGCTGCTGCCCGGCAATGAGGAACGCCACATCCGCTTCTACGTCAACGCGGTCGCCGACGGCACCGGCGGCGAAGGGGCGGAGGAATCTGCCATCGTCTATGCCGTCGACACCACCGAGCAGAAAGCGCTCGAGGGCCAGATGGCGCAAAGCCAGAAGATGCAGGCGGTCGGCCAGCTCGCCGGCGGCATCGCCCACGACTTCAACAATGTGCTGACCGCCATCATCATGGCGTCGGATCTTTTGTTGACCAATCACCGCCCGTCGGACCCGTCCTTCCCAGACATCATGAACATCAAGCAGAACGCCAACCGGGCAGCATCGCTGGTGCGGCAGCTCCTCGCCTTCTCGCGCAAGCAGACGCTGCGGCCGGAGGTGTTGAACCTCACCGACGTGCTTGCCGATCTCCGGATGTTGCTTGCCCGCTTGGTCGGCAACGACATCAAGCTCAAGGTCGATCACGGCCGCGACCTGTGGCCGGTCAAGGTCGACATCGGCCAGTTCGAGCAGGTGGTGGTCAATCTCGCTGTCAATGCGCGCGACGCCATGCCGGCCGGCGGCGAGCTCACCGTGCGCACCCGCAATGTCACCGCCGAGGAATGCAAGAGCTTTTCCTACCGCGAGCTCACTCCGGCCGACTATGTCCTGGTCGAGGTCGAGGACACCGGCTCCGGCATTGCGCCGGACGTGCTGAAGAAGATCTTCGAACCCTTCTTCACCACCAAGGAGGTCGGCAAGGGCACCGGCCTGGGGCTTTCGATGGTCTACGGCATCATCAAGCAGACCGGCGGCTTCATCTACTGCGATTCCGAAGTCGGCAAGGGCTCGACCTTCCGCATCTTCCTGCCGCGCCACATCGTCGAGGCGAAAAAGCCCGGCGACGTAAGCGAGGCGCCGGCAGCCCCGGTGAAAGCCGCCGACACCGCCAAGGACCTGTCGGGGTCGGCCACCGTGCTTTTGGTCGAGGATGAGGACGCCGTGCGCATGGGCGGCTCGCGGGCGCTGACCTCGCGCGGCTACACCGTGCATGAGGCGTCCTCAGGCGTCGAGGCGCTGGAAGTCTTCGAAGCGCTCGGCGGCAAGGTCGATATCGTCGTGTCCGACGTGGTGATGCCGGAAATGGACGGCCCGACGCTGCTTGGCGAATTGCGCAAGCGCCAGCCCGACATCAAGTTTGTCTTCGTGTCCGGCTATGCCGAAGATGCCTTCGCCCGAAACCTGCCACCCGACGCGCAATTCGGCTTCCTGCCGAAGCCGTTCTCGCTCAAACAACTGGCCACTGTCGTCAAGGACGTGCTTGAATCTTAGGGTCCCCTAATTCACCGCTTGCGCAATGACGTGACGCTGCCATGATTGCAGGCGAAACGGGCGGCGGGTTTTGGGGAGCATGTCGTGACGCCGCACAACGAGGCAGCCAAGGGTGACTATGCCGCAACCGTGCTGTTGCCGGGCGATCCGCAGCGCGCCGAGTGGATGGCAAAGACGTTTCTTGAGGCGCCGCGCTGTGTCAACCGCCGCAGGGGCGCGCTGGGCTTTACCGGCCTCTATCGCGGCCGGCCCGTCAGCATACAGGCCACCGGCATCGGTGTGCCGTCCTTCCTGATCTATGTGCATGAGCTCCTGGATTTCCACGGCGTCAAAACGCTGATCCGCACCGGCACCTGCGGTGGCCTGACCGCCGGCGTGCCGCTGCGCTCCCTGGTGATTTCACAATCGGTGCGCGCCGAAAGCGAGCGAAGCGGCCAGGTCTTCGGCCTCTACGATGCCGCCGCCGGACCAGATCCGAGCCTGTTTGCGCACGCGCTGGCCCGCGCCGCTCAACTCGGCATTGACCATCGGGCAGGGCTGACCATCTGCAGCGATATATTCTATCACCCGGAAGGGCGCGCTCGATTCGCTGAAGCACAGGCGCTCGGCGCGCTCGCCGTCGACATGGAAACCAGCGCGCTCTACCGCATCGCGGCGCATTTCGGCGCCCGTGCGCTGTCGCTGCTGACCGTCGTCGACAACATCGTGACAGAGGAGCAGACGGCCTATTCCGAGCGCCAGGCGCTGTTCACCGACATTGCGCGGCTCGGGCTCGACGTGGCGGCAGAAGGCTAGCTTCTCATGCCGCTTCGCGCTTCGGCGCCAGCTCATCAATGTCGGGCCGATGACCGCGCAGATAGAGCGCGCAGGTGGTGCGCAGCATCGAGGCGAAGTTGGGAATGGCGCCGTTGATCTCGATCGCCTCGTCATAGAGTTTTGAGATGAACTTCGGCGTCGTCAGGCTCTGGCTGTCGGCGATCTCGTCGAGCAGCGCCCAGAATGTCGCTTCAAGCTGGATGCTGGTCGAATGGCCGTCGATGCGGATCGACCGGTTGATCTGTCTGTAGCCTTCCGGATCCTGGCCGGCAAAAACCCTGCACATTCCTACCTCCCGATATTGTTGGTTTTGGGCGCAGTGAGTCACGCCTTCAAGCATATATCTATTCAGCCACTTTCAGCCCGAATGCCGAAAACGGCAATCGGACTTTCGTCTTTGGGCGCAGGCATGGCAGCGATTGGAAATTTGGCCGTGGTAACCGGCTGCCACCACCTTTCACGCGCGCCGCCCATAATCGCCTCCAACATGCAGCGACGGAGACTGATTTGGCGAAGGCGATCCATTCCATGATCCGGTCCTCGAGGAGGACCGATCCGTCGATTTCTACAGAAACGCTTTCGGGCTCGATATCGCCGACAGGCTGGATTTCGAGACCTTCACCCTGATTTACCTCGCCAACCCCGAAACCGGGTTCGAGCTCGAACTCACCGTGAACAAGGGCCGCACCGAGCCTTATGCGCTTGGCGACGGTTACGGCCATCTGGCGGTCTCGGTCGCCGATCTCGACAGCGAGCACGACCGGATCGGCGCGCTCGGCCTCAACCCGAAGAAGATCGTCGAATTCAACCGCGACGAATCGCTGATCGCCCGCTTTTTCTTCATCGAGGACCCCGACGGCTACAAGATCGAGGTTCTGCAGCGTGGAGGGCGTTTCCAGTAGGTATTCCGCCGCGTTCAGCCGCGCGACGCCAGCAACGGCGCTCTTCATGGGCGCAAATAGAAGCAGGGAGGAACAAAATGGTCACGATCTATGACGCGAAGCCTGGGCTCTCACGTCGGGAACTTCTCAAACGCGGCGGCATTGGCGCGCTGCTCGTCATTTCCGGCAGCACCGTCATCAGCCCCGAAAATGCCTGGGGTCTCGAGACATCGGCGCTCAAGCCCGAAACCATGGCGACGCTGATCCAGATGGCGCGCGACATCTATCCGCACGATCAGGTGCCCGACAAATACTACGCCATCGCCGTCAAGGGCCATGACGAGCAGGCCGGCAAGGACGCTACCTACAAGACGATGATCGAAGACGGCATCGCCGATCTCGACAAGAAGTCGGGCGAGGGCGGCTATCGCGGCCTCGGCTGGGAGGAGCAGCGCGTCGCCGTGCTGCAGCAGATCGAGGCGACGCCCTTCTTCCAGTCCATTCGCGGCGGCCTCGTCGTCAGCCTCTATAACCAGCAGGAGGTGTGGCCGATCTTCGGCTACGAGGGCGAATCCTTTTCCAAGGGCGGCTACATCGCGCGTGGTTTCGACGACATCGAGTGGCTCTGAGCCCTCTGTCGTTTTGAAACCCCGCAGACTGCAATTCATGGGAGGAAACCATGGCAACTTCATTTGATCTCAAGAACGACAATGTCGTCGTCATCATCGGCTCTGGCGCCGGCGGCGGCACGCTCGGCAACGAACTCGCCCAGAAAGGCGTCGATGTCGTCATACTCGAGGCCGGCGCCCGCCACGAATACGAGGATTTCATCAACGACGAGTGGACCTCCTTCAGCCAGCTCGCCTGGACGGACAAGCGCACGACTTCCGGCGACTGGCGGGTGTCGAAGGATTTCCCCAATTTGCCGGCCTGGATCGTCAAGTCGGTCGGCGGCTCAACCACGCACTGGGCGGGTGCTTCGCTGCGTTTCCAGGAGCACGAGTTCAAGACGGTCTCGACCTACGGCAAGCTGGAAGGCGCCAACCTTCTGGACTGGCCGGTCACGCTTGCCGAGATGGAGCCGTACTACGCCAAGGCGGAGGCCAAGATGGGCGTCACCGGCACCAATGGCTGGCCGCGGCTGCCGGGTAACAACAATTTCAAGGTGCTGAAGGCCGGCGCCGACAAGCTCGGCTACAAGGAATGCCATACCGGCAACATGGCCATCAATTCGGTCGAGCGTGACGACCGCAACTCCTGCCAGCAGACCGGCTTCTGCTTCCAGGGCTGCAAATGGGGCGCCAAATGGTCGACGCTCTACACCGAGATCCCCAAGGGCGAGGCGACCGGCCATCTCGAAGTCCGGCCGAATGCGATGGCGATCAAGATCAACCATGACGCCTCAGGCAAGGTGACCGGCGTCGTCTATGCCGACAAGGACGGCAAGCTGCAGGAGCAGAAGGCCCGCATCGTCGCCGTCGCCGGCAATTCGATTGAAAGCCCTCGCCTGCTGCTCAATTCGGAATCGTCCAAATTCCCGCACGGTCTCGCCAATTCGTCGGGGCAGGTGGGCAAGAACTACATGCGCCACACCACCGGCTCGGTCTACGCCATCTTCGACAGACCGGTGCACATGTATCGCGGCACTACCATGGCCGGCATCATCCGCGACGAGGCTCGTCACGATCCCTCACGGGGCTTCGTCGGCGGCTACGAATTCGAGACGCTGTCGCTCGGCCTGCCCTTCATGGCCGCCTTCCTGAATCCTGGCGGCTGGGGCCGTTCCTTCACCACCGCGCTCGACCACTATGACCACATGGCCGGCCTGTGGATCGTCGGCGAGGACATGCCGCGCGAGGAAAACCGCATCACCTTGCACAAGGACGAGAAGGATGCACACGGCATGCCGATCGCCGACGTGCATTTCGACGACCACCCCAACGACACGGCAATGCGCAACCATGCCTACAAGCAGGCCACAGCACTTTACGATGCGGTCGGTGCAACGCGCTCCTTCCCGACGCCGCCCTATCCCTCGACCCACAATCTCGGCACCAACCGGATGAGCGAGAAGGAGGAAGACGGCGTCGTCAACAAGCACGGCCAGGCGCATGACATCAAGAACCTGTTCGTGTCGGACGGCAGCCAGTTCACGACCGGGGCGGCGGAAAACCCGACGCTGACGATCGTGTCGCTGGCGATCCGCCAGGCCGAATACATCGCGTCACAAATGTCGGCCAAGACGATCTGAGCCATCCTCCCGGACCGCTACGCGGAACGCGCATGGGCGCGTTCCGCAATTTTTTCTCCCGAGATCGACTAGGCGCCGACCGGCTGTCCGTCCTTGCGGCGGATGGCGACGACGGAAGGCCTTGGCAATTGGCCGTCTTTGAAGTCGGGCCACAGCGTCTGCGCCTTGTCGAGCGTCTCGGCATCTTCCGCGGGGTGCTGCACCGACAGGAACAGCGTCGTGCCGTCCGGCGTGAAGCACGGCCCGGTCGCTTCGGCGCCGTGCGGGCAGGTGAACAGCAGTTTCGGCAGGCCGCGCGCAGCACCCTCCGTGTCGACGCCATAGACGCCGTCCGGCAGGTCGAAATCATTGGCGCCGTCGGTCGCTACCCACAACCGGCCGGCCGGATCGAAGGTGATGTTGTCGGGGCAGACGAACCAGCCATTGTCCGACGTATCCGGATGGAAGGTGGCGCCGATCTTTGCGTCCTTTGGATTGCCGCAGAGCACGAACAGGTCCCAGGCATATTTTTCCGCCGTATGGTCGGCATCCACGCCGCGGCCACCCGGCGGAATCAGTTCGACAATGTGGCCCCACAAGTTTTCGGGACGGGTGTTGGCCGGATTGACCTTCGACTGATCGCGCTTCTTGTTCTTGGTCATCACCGCATAGACGCGGCCGGTTACCGGATTGGTCTCGATGTCCTCGGGCCGGTCCATCGGCGTGGCGCCCAGCGCGTCGGCGGCGAAGCGCGTCTTCAGCAACACCTCGGCCTGGTCGGCAAAACCGTTCTCGGCGGTGAGCTTGCCCTGGCCGTACACCAGCGGCAGCCATGTCATCGAGCCGTCGGCATCGAAACGCGCGACCGACAGCACGCCGTCATCAAGCAGATCGGCGCCGGAGGCCGGGTTGGCCTTGTCATACGCCTTGGCCGAGACGAAGCGGTACATGTATTCAAAGTAGTCGTCGTCACCCATATAGACGACGACGCGGCCGTCCTTGTTGAGGACGACGGTCGAGGCCTCATGCGACATGCGGCCAAGCGCGGTGCGCTTCACCGGCTTGGACTGCGGGTCGTAGGGATCGATCTCGACCACCCAGTCGAAGCGGTTGGCCTCGTTCGGCTCTTTGTCGAGGTTGAAGCGGTCATGGAAGCGGCCGCGGCCATAGATGTCGGATCCGTCAAAGCCATAACGGTCGAGAAGGTCGGCGGTCGGCGCGTTCTTTGGATCGCCGCCGAAAATGTCGGACACGCCTTCCTCGCAGGTCAGCACCGTGCCCCAGGGGGTGAAGCCGCCGCTGCAGTTATAGCTGGTGCCGAGCACCTTGGTGCCGGTGGCGTCGGCCGAGGTCTTCATCAGCGCATGACCTGCGGCCGGTCCGGAAACGGTCATTTCGGTGTTGGCGGTGATGCGGCGGTTGAGCGGGCTGTCGGCCACGGTTTCCCATTTGCCGTCCTTCAGTTGCACTTCGACGATCGAGTGGCCCATGGCGGCCATGCCGAGATCGACCTGTTCCCTGCTCATCGATTTGCCGGCGTCGTCCTCGGTCATCCCTGAAAACATCACATTGGGCGAGATGTACTCATTGTTGACGCAGAGCAGGCCATGGTCGGAATTCACCGTGCCCTTGGGCAGCGGCATGAAGGCGATGTAGTCGCAATTGTAACCGAAGCGCTTTTCCTGCTCGTCGGCGGCAACCTTGTTGCCGTCGAACTCTGCCAGGCCGGCGGCAAGCGGATCGCCCCAGCGCGCGACGATGGTGGTTTCATAGCCTTCGGCGGCGGCATGGGTCTTGTCGTAGACCCGCTTCAGTTCGGGAAAGCCGAGTGTCGACTGCGCCTCCGCGGCATGCGTTTCGCCGGCAAACAGTGAGCCGACGAAGCTGCCGCCGGCAAGCAGCGCGCCGGAGGCGAGGCTGCCTTTCAAAACAGACCGGCGCGAGACGCGCTCGGCAATGATTTCGCGGATGACGGGGGAGGATGAAGACGGTGCGTTGGCCATGGTGTCTGCCTCTCAGGGTGGATGTTACGGCGCACCGCTGCCTAGTCTGCTTCGGCAACATCCGCATGACAGGGAGAGGAAAGGGTTTTGGCCCGGCTCAGCCCTTGGTGCAGGTCGAGGCGGTGAAGGCGCCGTCGGGCTGCTTCAGGATGATGTCGAACGACGGGGTGGTCTCGCCATCCAGCGTCGCTTGTGTCATCGAGACGGAATTGCCGCCGCTGGTGTAGCCGCCCAGCGGCCCGAGCCAGGTGATCTCGCCATTCGCATTCATCTGATAGTTATAGCCTTGAGGCGCGGTGCCGAACGTCACCGGGCCGCTATAGACGTCGCCCTTGATGGTGATGTCGCCAAGGTTGAGGAAGGCGCCGAGCAGATAGACTTCGCAGTGATAGGTGCCGTCCGGCAGCTTGCCATCGCTGAAATCGGCGCGCGCGCCGCCGCTTGTTGCCATCAGAAGCAGGATGCCGGAAATGCATGAGATGCGGGATGTCATCAGGTCACTCGTTTGCGGGGATGAGCTTGCCCCATTATTGCGCCGTGCCGCAATATTGTTCGTCCGCATTGCCACTGGCGGAGTTCAAAATCTAGGCACTTGTCATACTTGGGCAAAAATTAGGCAAAAGCCTTGTGCGCTGCGCAAATTTCCCTCAATCAATCTTTAACCGGCTGCCTTTGTTTTCTTCAGGCTAATATAATAGCAGCCTGATAACGTTGCGCTATTCCCCTTTTCCGAGCGGTGCCTTTGCGTTTGGCACGGCTGTTGCATTGTAGTGTTGCGGTGCAATCAACCAGCTTGGGAGTCTTCGGTATGAGGGGCAATTTCGCGACAATAACAAAAATCTTTTCGGCCGGCGTGGTCGCTGCCGGCCTGTCGATGTCGTCTCCGGCAAAGGCTGCCGAAGACACGATCAAGGTCGGCATTCTGCATTCGCTGTCGGGGACCATGGCGATTTCGGAGACGACGCTGAAAGACGCCATGCTGATGCTCATCGAAGAGCAGAACGCCAAGGGTGGCCTGCTCGGCAAGAAACTGGAAGCGGTCGTTGTCGACCCGGCGTCCAACTGGCCGCTCTTCGCCGAAAAGGCGCGCGAGCTGATCTCCAAGGACAAGGTCGCGGCCGTGTTCGGCTGCTGGACCTCGGTGTCGCGCAAATCGGTGCTGCCGGTGTTCTCGGAACTCGACAACATCCTCTTCTATCCCGTCCAGTATGAGGGCGAGGAAAGCGAGCGCAACGTGTTCTACACCGGCGCCGCACCGAACCAGCAGGCGATCCCCGCTGTCGACTACCTGATGAGCGACGACGGCGGCTCGGTGAAGCGCTGGGTGCTGGAAGGCACTGACTATGTCTATCCACGCACCACCAACAAGATCCTCGAGGCCTATCTGAAGGCCAAGGGCGTCGCCGCTGAAGACATCATGGTCAACTACACGCCGTTCGGCTTCTCCGACTGGCAGACCGAAGTCTCGGCGATCAAGAAGTTCGGCTCGGCCGGCAAGAAGACCGCCGTCGTCTCGACCGTCAATGGCGACGCCAACGTTCCCTTCTACAAGGAACTCGGCAACCAGGGCATCAAGGCCGAGGACATCCCGGTCATGGCCTTCTCGGTCGGCGAGGAAGAACTGGCCGGTCTCGACACCGCGCCGCTGGTCGGCCATCTCGCCGCCTGGAACTACTTTGAGAGCGTCGACACGTCCGAAAACAAGAAGTTCATCGCCGACTGGCACAAGTTCATCAAGAACGACAAGCGCACCACCAACGACCCGATGGAAGCCCACTATATCGGCTTCAACATGTGGGTGAAGGCGGTTGAGAAGGCCGGCACCACCGATCCGGACAAGGTCATCGACGCCATGGTCGGCGTGTCAGTGCCGAACCTCACCGGCGGCTATTCGACGATGATGCCGAACCACCACATCACCAAGCCGGTGCTGATCGGCGAGATCCAGGCCGACGGCCAGTTCGAGACCGTGTCGCAGACGCCCGGCCTCGTGATGGGCGACGAATGGTCCGACTATCTGCCTGATTCCAAGGACCTGATCTCGGATTGGCGCGCGCCCCTGTCCTGCGGCAACTTCAACGTCGCCACCGGCAGGTGCGGCGGCAAGGGCACCAACTGATCCCTCCCGGGACTGGCCGGTTCCAAGGCCAGAGACCGCAAGGCGTCCGGGCGCTTCAGCCCGCCCGGACGCCGAATTCCACCTCCCGGAAAGTATCTGAACGGATGATCCTGTTGCGCGCTTTCGGCCTCATGCTGGTGTTCCTGATGGCAAGTCTTTTGCCCTCGAACGCAGCCGAAGCCGATCTGCGCGCCATCGTCGCCAAATTCGCCACCGGAACTGGCTTTTCCGCCACCGAAGCAGTGGTGCGTGAGCTTGCCGCCACCGGCGATCCACTGGTTGAACGGCCGCTTGCCGCACTTGCCGAAGGCAATCTCTACATCCGAAAAGCGGATTCAGCCGTCTTCGTCGGCAATGAGGCCGGCGACAGCGTCGCGCTACTCGACCCGCTGAGCGGCGAAAAGACCGGCGATGCCGCCAAGGCTGACCTCACCAAGATCAAAGTCAACAACACGCTGCGCCGCGTCATCCGCGATGCGCTGGGCACGCTGACGCTGCGCGCCAAGGATCCGGCGGTGCGCATTGCCGCCGCCGACACTATGTTCAAGACGCCCGATGCCGCCAACATCGAGCCGCTCGACGCGGCCATCGCCGCCGAGACCGACGCCAAGGTCAAAGCGCTGTTTGAACAGGCGCGCGCGGCATCGGTGCTGGTCTCCGACAAGCCCGAGGCCGACAAGCTTGCGGCCATCGCGCTCATCGGCGCGCGCGGCGATCGCGATGCGCTGTCGCTGCTCACGTCGGTGGAAGCCAATGCGCAAGGCGCGGTCAAGGATGCGTCAACAGCAGCAATCGCCAGCATCAATTCGAGCCTGGCGCTGTGGGATGCCGGCCAGAACATCTGGTACGGCATATCGCTCGGCTCGGTGCTGCTGCTTGCGGCCATCGGCCTTGCCATCACGTTCGGCGTCATGGGCGTCATCAACATGGCGCATGGCGAGATGGTCATGCTCGGCGCCTACACCACCTTCGTCGTCCAGCAGGTGATCCGCACCTCATTTCCAGGCCTGTTCGACTGGTCGCTGGTCATTGCGCTGCCGCTCGCCTTTCTGGTTGCCGCTTCTGTCGGCCTCATCATCGAGCGCGGCGTCATCCGCTTTCTCTACGGCCGGCCGCTGGAAACGCTGCTCGCGACATGGGGCGTCTCGCTGGTGCTGCAGCAGGCGGTGCGCTCGATCTTCGGGCCGACCAACCAGGAGGTCGGCAATCCTTCCTGGATGTCGGGCTCGTTCGATGTCGGCCAGTTGGCCATCACCTGGAACCGGCTCTGGATCCTGGTCTTCGCGCTCACCGTTTTTGGCGTGCTGCTCTATGTCATGAAGCGCACGCCCTGGGGCCTGCAGATGCGCGCCGTCACCGCCAACCGCCGCATGGCCGCCTCGATGGGCATCCGGACGCCCTGGGTCGACGCGCTGACCTTTGCGCTGGGATCGGGGATTGCCGGCATTGCCGGTGTCGCGCTCAGCCAGATCGACAACGTCTCGCCCAATCTCGGCCGCGGCTACATCATCGACAGTTTCATGGTCGTGGTCTTCGGCGGCGTCGGCAATCTCTGGGGCACGCTGGTCGGCGCCTTCTCGCTCGGCATCGTCAACAAGGTTCTGGAACCCTATGCCGGTGCCGTGCTCGGCAAGATCGTCGTGCTTGTGCTGATCATCCTGTTCATCCAGAAGCGCCCGCGCGGCCTGTTCGCGCTCAAGGGCAGGGCGGTGGAAGCATGATCACCGGACGCTTCTTCGCCGCGGGTGCGGACCGCCGCATCGCCATCACCATTTTCATCCTGCTGGCTGCCGCCATCATCGTGCCGCTGCTCAACCTCGCTGTGTCGCCGACCGGCGCGTTCTATATTCCGCCTTACATCGTCGCGCTCACCGGCAAATATCTCTGCTACGCGCTGCTCGCTTTGGCGCTCGACCTGGTCTGGGGCTATTGCGGCATCCTTTCGCTGGGCCACGGCGCCTTCTTCGCGCTCGGCGGCTATGCGATGGGCATGTACCTGATGCGCCAGATCGGCTCGCGCGGCGTCTACGGCAATCCGATCCTGCCCGACTTCATGGTGTTCCTGAACTACAAGGAACTGCCCTGGTTCTGGACCGGTTTCGACCATTTCTGGTTCGCCGCCATCATGGTGCTGGCGGTGCCCGGCCTGCTTGCCTTCGTCTTCGGCTGGTTCGCCTTCCGCAGCCGCGTCACCGGCGTCTATCTCTCCATCATCACCCAGGCCATGACCTATGCGCTGCTGCTCGCTTTCTTCCGCAACGACATGGGTTTCGGCGGCAACAACGGCCTGACCGATTTCAAGGATATTCTGGGCTTCAACGTCCAGGCCGACGCCACCCGCTCGGCGCTGTTTGCCGCCAGCGCGGTGATGCTGGCGCTTGCCGTCTTCATCACCTGGGCAATCGTCGGCTCCAAATACGGCAAGCTGCTGATGGCTGTGCGCGATGCCGAAAGCCGCACGCGCTTCCTTGGCTGGCGGGCGGAGAACGTCAAACTATTCGCCTTCACTGTCTCGGCCGTCATGGCCGGCATTGCCGGCGCGCTTTACGTGCCGCAGGTCGGCATCATCAATCCCGGCGAATTCGAGCCCTCCAACTCGATCGAGGTGGTGATCTGGGCAGCCGTCGGTGGGCGCGGCACTATTGTCGGCCCGATCGTCGGCGCGCTGCTGGTCAACGCCGGCAAATCCTGGTTCACCGGCGTGCTGCCCGAATTCTGGCTGTTTGCGCTGGGCGGCCTGTTCGTCGCCGTCACCCTGTTCCTGCCCAAGGGCATCGTCGGCATGTGGGATTCTTGGCGCGGTAACGCTCGGGCAATGCGGGCTGCAGCGATTGCAGAGGAAGCGGGCATAGAGCCTGATGTCCCGCCGCCGCCGAAGATCGTTCGCTCCGCGGCGACAACGCCTGGTGCCTGGTCCGCGTCCGGCCCCGAACCGCAGCCGGCGGAGTAGAGCGATGTCGAAATCCAACACCATCCTCTATCTCGATGGCGTCTCGGTCTCCTTTGACGGCTTCCGCGCCATCAACAATCTCTCGCTTGTGCTCGACAAGGGTGAGATGCGCGCCATCATCGGCCCCAACGGCGCCGGCAAGACGACGATGATGGACATCGTCACCGGCAAGACCCGGCCCGACGAGGGCGAAGTGTTCTTCGACGGCCAGGTCGATCTCACCCGGCACGACGAGGCCGAGATCGCCATGATGGGCATAGGCCGCAAATTCCAGAAACCGACCGTCTTCGAAAGCCACAGCGTCGAAGACAATCTGATGCTGGCGCTGAAGGGACCGCGCTCGATCTTCCCGGCGCTGCTCCATCGCCGCTCGGCCGGCGAGGCGCGGCAGATCGACGACATCCTCGGCGTCATACGGCTCGGCGACAAGCGCCACGATCTGGCGGCCAATCTCAGTCATGGTCAGAAGCAGTGGTTGGAGATCGGCATGCTCTTGGCGCAGGACCCGAAACTGCTTTTGGTCGATGAGCCGGTCGCCGGAATGACCGATGCCGAGACCGTGGAAACCGCGCGCCTGCTCAAGGACATTGCGCGCGACCATTCAGTCATCGTCGTCGAGCACGACATGCATTTCGTGCGCGAACTCGGCGTCAAGGTCACCTGCCTGCATGAGGGCTCGGTGCTGTCGGAAGGCTCGCTCGATTTTGTTTCGGCCGACGAGCGCGTCGTCGAAGTCTATCTGGGGAGATGAGCATGGTGTGGCGGGTGCAATTCCATCGCTTCGATCTGTCCTTCCTTCGCTTCTGGAGAAGGCGCTGACATGCTCGAAGTTTCCAATGCCACGCTCCACTACGGCGCCGCCCAGGCGCTGCGCGGCGTGTCGCTGAGGGCGGGAGCCGGCAAGATCACCTGTGTGCTCGGCCGCAACGGCGTCGGCAAGACCAGTTTGATGAGATCGATCGTCGGCCACCACCGGCTGACGAGCGGAAGCGTTGCCTTCGAGGGGAAGGCGCTTGACCGGAGCGCGGCGTATGATCGCGCCCGGTCGGGCATCGCATTCGTACCGCAGGGCAGGGAGATCTTTCCCCTGCTGACGGTACGCGAAAACCTGGAGTCGGGCTTTGCGCCCTTGAAGCGCGCCGACCGCGACGTGCCTGCGCATGTCTTCGAACTGTTCCCGGTGCTGAAGCAGATGCTGGGCCGCCGCGGCGGCGATCTCTCCGGTGGCCAGCAGCAGCAGCTCGCCATCGGCCGGGCCTTGGTGATGCGCCCGAAACTCCTGGTGCTGGATGAACCGACAGAAGGCATCCAGCCGTCGATCATCAAGGACATCGGCCGCGCCATCCGCTATTTGCGCGATCAGGCCGGCATCGCCGTGCTTCTGGTCGAGCAATATCTCGATTTCTGCCGCGAGCTCGCCGACGAGGTCAACATCATGGACCGCGGCCAGATCGTCCACAGCGGTCCGGCGCAGGATCTCGACCGCGCGGATGTCAGGAAGTTTCTGACGGTGTAGGCTGTCTGGTTCTGCACCGTCAGTGGTGCATTGAAGTCACCGCATGGATTCTTGGGTCTTGGCTACGCTTTGCCTTCGCTGCGCTGAAGTCGCATAGGCGCGCACCGTTGCGCCTGACTTTCGTCAGCGGCGCCATACTCAACACTGGCACCCACAATACTGCGTGCTAGTCTTTGTCAGGCCTCGGTGAGTCGGCCGCTTCCGTATCAGTCTGGTTCTGTAGATCGAGGGAATGCGCTGGCTCAGCCTGCAAGTTCCACGCAAGCAAGCCGCCCTAGCTTTCCCTCGCAGTTCTGATTGTCGGTCAATGCGTCCAGATAATCTTGCCAGGAGAATAGGGCTATGGAGCGGTTCGTCGAGGACCACCAGAAACGACGGCTGACGGAGCGCGTCGACATCATCACAGCCATCAACATTCTGCGCTCGCAAGGCTACCAGCAGGATGAGCTGATCGGCGAAATCACCAAGGTTTTCTACGTCGATCTCGATACTTATAACGAGATCGTGCTGGCGGCCTAACCGGCGCGCCGGAAGGCCAGCACGCGATTGCGGCCGCCGCGCTTGGCGCCGTAGAGCGCCTTGTCTGCGGCGCTGAGCACCTTGTCGAATTTGGTGCCGCCCTCGCTGCCGAAGGCGTAGCCGGCGCTGACCGTGCAGGCCAGCAGTCGGGTCTCGGTGTCGATCCGTCGCGAGGCAAAACTGGCCCGGATGCGCTCGGCTATGAATTCCACCTTCTCAGGCAAGATGCGATCGAGGACCAGCGCAAATTCCTCTCCGCCCATGCGCGCGGCGATGTCGCCCGGCTGGAGATTGGCGGTCAAATCCTTGGCAAACAGTTTCAGCACCTCGTCGCCGGTGGCGTGGCCGAACTCGTCGTTGATGGCCTTGAATCCGTCGAGATCGAACACGATCACGGCGGTAAAGACGCCCACCGGCGTCTTGCCATGCAGGTCGAACAGAGCGCGTCGGTTGAGCAGGCCGGTCAGCGGATCGGTCAGCGCTTCGCGGCGGTGATGCTGCGCCAGGCGTCCCTGGTTGAGCGCCAGCGACAGCGCGCCGATGCCGGTCATGCAGGCGATGACGACGATCAGGCTGAGATCCTCGGCCCAGTTGCTTGGCGCATGGCCGAGCACCAGCCTGCCATCCCAGACGAGCACCCCGGAGCACAGCACGAAGGATATGGCAGTGGCTGTGTAGAGCCCGGCAATGCCGATGATCGGCGCCGGAAATTCGGTACGCCCCTTCCAGTATTCATAGGCTGTCGCAAACAGGAGCAGCGCGGCAAAGGCATTTTCCAGCATGAAGCCCAGCCCGTCATAGCCGAGCCCCATCGGCGGCAAGGCGATCGCCAGCGAGACACCGGCGCCAATGGCAATGCGCGGCAGCGGCGAGCGGCCGGTCGTGAATTGATGGGCGGCGCCCAGCATGGTTGAAAAGCCAAGCAGCAGGAAGGTGAAGGTGGCGAGGCCGAGCAGGCGTCCGGGCGTGTCGATATAGGCTTGGTAGGCCAAGACGTCGGCGACGATCAGAAGCACGCTGACCGCCCATGTCAGCAGGAATTTTTCCGAGCGCGCGGTCAGCCAGATGCCGAACAAAGTCATGCCGAGGCAAGCGGCGGAAAAACCGACAGCCAGCAGAAGCGAATTGTAGTCGAGCGACATGCCCTCGTCCTTGCTCGCGGCTACCTGTCGCGACGACGGGGCCCAACCGGATTTATGCAGCAAGGTGGTATCGATAAGGTTACGATGGGGCGGAAGATATCACGCTTCGGTTGTTTGGAGCAATTCTGGGTTGAAGCGCTGTTGCGCGTTCGGACGTTCGGAATCGCATTAACCCAAAGCAGGAGAGCGGTTCGCCATTTTCACGAGGGGCGAACCGTTCAGCCGATCAGCTTACCCGCTTCATCAGAGCCATGGCGCCGAACGGCGCGCGCACCTTGCCCTCGGTGATGAAGTAGGCGAACACGTCGCGCGGCTTCACCGGCGCGTCGAAAGCCGG
This sequence comes from Mesorhizobium sp. PL10, assembly GCF_053714315.1. NCBI lineage: Bacteria > Pseudomonadati > Pseudomonadota > Alphaproteobacteria > Hyphomicrobiales > Phyllobacteriaceae > Mesorhizobium > Mesorhizobium sp. PL10. Next base: position 256,659 of record NZ_JBSKBR010000010.1, read on the forward strand.
GTCGGCCCGCCGCAGATCGGCCGGCTGCTTGCCTTCCGCCCAAGTTTTCATCCGCGCCGCCCATTCGTCCAGCCCTTTCGGCGTATAGCAGTCGGGATTGTCGTCCGAGCCCGACTGCAGCCGCGCGTAGACGAAGTCGCCGGTGATGTCGGCGATATCAGGGTATTTGGCATGGTCGGCATAGACGATCGCCGCCTTGTATTTGCGAGCGAGTGCGGCAAATTCCGGCACGATGAAACTGTCGTTGCGCACCTCGAGCGCATGGCGCAGCGCCACCCCGTCCTGTTTTTCCGGCAGCAGTTTCAGGAAGGCCTCGAAATCGTCGGGATCGAATTTCTTCGTCGGCGCGAACTGCCACAGGATCGGCCCGAGCTTCTCGCCGAGTGCCGCGACGCCGGAGCCTAGGAAGCGCGTTATGGATTCGCCGGCTTCGCCGAGCACGCGCCGGTTGGTGACGAAGCGATTGCCCTTCAGCGAATAGACGAAACCGTCCGGCGCTTCGCTCGCCCATTTGATGAAGGTCGGTTCCTTGAAGCTGGAATAGTAGGTGCCGTTGACCTCGATGCTCGGCACCTGCCGGCTTGCATAGTGCAGTTGCTTGGCCTTCGACAGTTTGTCGGGATAGAAGGACGTATCCCAGGGTTCGAAAGTCCAGCCGCCCATGCCTGAGCGGATTGTCCCGGATTTGCTCATAGTCGTCCTCCCGAGTTCAGAAAAATCAGGCTGCCGTGCTCTCGCTGACCGGCTTGGCCATGTCGACCACCGTCCATCCCGGCCGGTGGGGATTGGCCCGGCGGCCGGTCTCGCGAAAGCCATAGGCGGTATAGATTGCAATGTTCCGTTCCATGCGCGAATTGGTGTAGAGCCGCACCTCCGGCACGCGCCACGATCGCGCCTGCTCCTCCGCGAAGTCGAGCAGCGCAGTGCCGAGTTTCCTGCCCTGGAAGGCGGGGAAACCGCGACGCTGAAGATCATCGCATGATCGGGATGCCGCTCGACGACGATCAGCCCGGCGAGACCCGAGCCACGCTCCAAGAGCCAAACCTCGCCGCGTTCGATGCGCGGGGCATAATCTTCGGTGACCGGGATCGGCGGGGCGCCTAGCAGGGGCGTGTAGTGCTCATAGGCGGCCTGCGTCAGCGAGACGACTGCGTCGAGATCACCGGCAAGCGCCTGTCGGAATGTCATTCAAAACTCCCCAGGCGCTCGACCGGTCTGTCTACTATTCCGCGGCTTCGCGCTTGCCCCCGGGGCGCCGTTCCAGCAGCTCCTTGAGGAACTGCCCGGTATAGCTGCGCTTTTCGCGCACGATGGCTTCGGGCATGCCCTGGGCGACCAGCTCGCCGCCGCCGTCGCCGCCTTCGGGGCCGAGATCGAGCACCCAGTCGGCGGTCTTGATCACTTCGAGATTGTGCTCGATGACCACCACCGTGTTGCCCTGGTCGACCAGTTCGTGCAGCACTTCCAAAAGCTTAGCGACATCGTGAAAATGCAGGCCGGTGGTCGGCTCGTCCAGGATGTAGAGCGTCTTGCCGGTCGCCTTGCGCGACAATTCCTTGGCGAGCTTGATGCGCTGCGCCTCGCCGCCGGACAGCGTCGTCGCCTGCTGGCCGATATGGATGTAGCCAAGGCCAACCTGCTTCAGCGTGTCGAGCTTGTCGCGCACGCCGGGCACGGCGGCGAAGAAGTCGACGCCTTCCTCGACCGTCATGTCCAAAACGTCGGCGATCGACTTGCCCTTGAACACGACGTCGAGCGTCTCGCGGTTGTAGCGCTTGCCGTGGCAGACATCGCAGGTGACGTAGACGTCGGGCAAAAAGTGCATCTCGATCTTGATGACGCCGTCGCCCTGGCAGGCCTCGCAGCGGCCGCCCTTGACGTTGAACGAGAACCTGCCCGGCTGATACCCGCGCGCCTTGGCCTCTGGCAGGCCGGCGAACCAGTCGCGGATCGGGGTGAAGGCGCCGGTATAGGTGGCCGGATTGGAGCGCGGTGTGCGGCCGATGGGCGACTGGTCGATGTCGATGACCTTGTCGAGGAACTCGAGGCCCTCGATGCGGTCGTGGTCGGCCGGATGTTCGCGCGAGCCCATGATGCGCCGCGACGCCGCCTTGAACAGCGTCTCGATCAGGAAGGTCGACTTGCCGCCGCCCGACACGCCGGTGACGGCGGTGAAGGTGCCGAGCGGAATTTCGGCGGTCACGTTCTTCAGATTGTTGCCGCGCGCGCCGACGATCTTCAGCCGGCGATTCTTCTTCGCCTCGCGCCTGACACCAGGCGTGGCCACTTCAAGCGCGCCCGACAGATACTTGCCGGTGATCGAGTTGGGGTTGGCCATCACCTGCTGCGGCGTGCCCTGGGCGATGATCTCGCCGCCATGAATGCCGGCGGCCGGCCCCATGTCGACGACATAGTCGGCATGCAGGATGGCGTCCTCGTCATGCTCGACGACGATCACCGTGTTGCCGATGTCGCGCAGGTGCTTCAGCGTGTCGAGCAGGCGCGCATTGTCGCGCTGGTGCAGGCCGATCGACGGCTCGTCCAGCACATAGAGGACGCCGGTGAGGCCGGAGCCGATCTGCGAGGCCAGGCGGATGCGCTGGCTCTCGCCGCCCGACAGCGTGCCCGAATTGCGCGACAGCGTCAGATAGTCCAAGCCGACATCGTTGAGGAAGCGCAGCCGGTCGCGGATTTCCTTGAGCACCCTGACAGCAATCTCGTTCTGCTTGTCGTTCAGTTGCGCCGGCAGGTCGGTGAACCATTTGTCGGCGCTGCGGATCGACTGCTCGGTGACCTCGCCGATATGTTTTCCGGCGATCTTGACCGCTAGCGCTTCCGGCTTCAGCCGGTAGCCTTTGCAGGCGGGGCAGGGCGTCGCCGACATGAAGCGCTCGATCTCCTCGCGCATCCAGGCGGATTCGGTTTCCTTCCAGCGCCGTTCCAGATTGGGGATGACACCTTCGAACGTCTTGGTCGTCTTGTAGGAGCGGAGACCGTCATCATACTGGAAAGTGACCTCGCGCTCGCCGGTGCCGCGCAGCACGGCTTCCTTTGCCTCTTCGGTCAGATCCTTGAACTTGTCGCCGAGCTTGAAGCCGTAGGCCTTGCCCAGCGCTTCCAGCGTCTGCGCATAATAGGGCGAGGTCGACTTCGCCCACGGGCTGACGGCGCCATCGCGCAGCGAGACGTTCTCGTCGGGCACGATCAGGCTGGCGTCGATGGCGCGCTGGCTGCCGAGACCGTCGCAGGTCGGGCAGGCGCCGAATGGGTTGTTGAACGAGAACAGCCTGGGCTCGATCTCCGGAATGGTGAAGCCGGACACCGGGCAGGCGAATTTTTCGGAGAACAGGATGCGCTCATGCGTCTCGTTCTTCGACTTGTTGACGGAGTCCTCGCCGGTCTGGCTGGCGTCGAGTGGGCGGTCGGCGAATTCTGCCACCGCCAGCCCTTCGGCGAGCTTCAGTGCGGTTTCGATGGAATCGGCCAGCCGCGTCGCCAGATCGCCGCGCACGACGATGCGGTCGACGACGACGTCGATGTCGTGCTTGTATTTCTTGTCCAGCGCCGGCACGTCGGCAATCTCGTAGAAGACACCGTCGACCTTGACGCGCTGAAAGCCCTTTTTCTGCAGCTCCAGCAGTTCCTTGCGGTACTCGCCCTTGCGGCCGCGCACGATCGGCGCCAGCAGGAACAGCCGCGTGCCTTCCTCGACCGCCAGCACCCGGTCGACCATCTGGCTGACCGTCTGGCTCTCGATCGGCAGGCCGGTGGCCGGCGAATAGGGGATGCCGACGCGCGCGAACAGCAAGCGCATATAGTCGTAGATCTCGGTAACGGTGCCAACCGTCGAGCGCGGGTTCTTCGACGTGGTCTTCTGCTCGATGGAGATGGCAGGCGACAGGCCGTCGATCTGGTCGACATCAGGCTTCTGCATCATTTCGAGGAACTGGCGCGCATAGGCCGACAGGCTCTCGACATAGCGACGCTGGCCCTCGGCATAGATGGTGTCGAAGGCGAGCGACGATTTGCCGGAGCCCGACAGGCCGGTCATGACGATCAGGCTGTCACGCGGCAGGTCGAGATCGACATTCTTCAGATTGTGTTCGCGTGCACCGCGAATGGAAAGGTATTTATGGTCGGCCATCGCCGGTCGCCGCCTCAAGTCTGGTATCAGTGGGATCGGCGGGGTTATCCCGGCCACCCCCTATGTAGGTATTTTTGCCGCCACGTCGAGAGACGTCACACTTCTCGACCAAAGTCGTTTAACCGTCTTTCTCCCACAGGGGCAAGCGGAAAGAACAAAGGCCGAACACGCTCCTGACAAAGCTGTGCAGAAACCTGACAAGGGTGTTTCAAAAACTGACCCTGACGTAAGCTCCCGGCGATCACATTTTTCGGTAACCGGCTATTCAACGGTTGACGTCACCGACTCAGGGGCGCAGTGTCCAGAAGTCAACGAAGCCGGCCGTCTTTCGATGGCCTCGCCGCCCACAGGCGCCTGCGAGACGCCGCAGGTTTTGCGATTTGCGCTTCGGACGACACAGTCGCAACGGACATAGGAGCGGAGCATGACGCCACCGGATAGTCCTTTGAGGCTCCACATCTCGTTGGAGCCGCGGCGGGCATAAGTGCCAGGGTTCAGCGTTTTCGCCACCCGACAAACCGTGACCTGCCGTATCACACCAAAATCAGAGACGGATAGTCGGATCGTCGGCTGAATGCCGCGAAGCATCCGAGACAAAAGTCGGTATAACACTACCGGCAAGTTGGATCTGGAATCCAAAAAAAGCCCCGACCGTTTGCGGAAGCGACGGCGGGGCTGTTTGTTTGTGCGGCTTACCGAGGCAGCCGACGAGGGTCGCTCTGTCGCCGGCACCCTATCGGTTGGAAGGCTTGTTCGCACCCACCCCGACATCGACAGTGATGCTGCCGGAAATCCTGACATCGGTGTCGCCGATCTTGAATGTGCCGTTCTCGCCGGAGGGCAGCACGTCGTCGGGCTCGGGCTGCGGCGCCGGCTTGGCAATGCGGTAGTCGCCGGTCACGCCGGGCAGGGCGCCTTTCGACGACTTGGACGTGCTGTCCCCGGCAAGAGCCGCGCTCGCGGTCACGGCGGTGATCACGATGGCTGTCATCAGTCTGTTCAGGCGGTAGCGCATCGCTGGACTATAGTGTCGCGCCCAATGCGAGGCCAGACCGGCGGCGTCGAAATTGACACGACGCCGGCTCGCGTTCAATCCGGCGATCAGGCCGCCGCCTGCTTGCGGGTGTCGAAAACATGGTCAACGAGGCCCCAGTCCTTGGCCTCGCGCGCGGTCATGAAGAAATCGCGGTCGAGCGTGCGTTCGACCTCTTCATAGGTGCGTCCGCAATGCTGCGCGTAGAGCTCGGTCATGTGCCGCTTGGTGCGCAAAATGCCTTCGGCATGGCGCTGGATGTCGGAGGCCTGGCCCTGGAATCCACCCAGGGGCTGATGCAGCACGATGCTGGCATTGGGCAGGGCGATGCGACGTCCCGGCGTTCCCGCCATCAGCAGGAACGAGGCCATCGAGGCGGCAAAGCCCATGCACACCGTCGACACCGGGCAGCTGACATATTGCATCGTGTCGTAGATGGCGAAGCCGCTGCTCACCACGCCGCCCGGCGAGTTGATGTAGAGCGAGATCTCCTTGTCGGGATTGTCCGATTCCAGCGACAGAAGCTGGGCGCAGACCAGCGCCGACATGCCGTCATTGATCTCGCCGTTGACAAAGATGATGCGCTCGCGCAGCAGCCGCGAGAAAATGTCGAAGGCGCGTTCGCCGCGGCTCGATTGCTCGATCACCATCGGCACCAGATTGGCAAAGCCGCTCATCCCATTGTCTCCGTTCGTTTTTCTCTAGATCAAGCTGCGCGCAGCAACAGGCGCGGCGCGTTCGCGGCGATAGGTAGCGTGGGCTTGTCTGCGCGGAGCGAAAGCCGGCAACTGCCGCCCGCCATCGCAACCGCAGGCGTTGCCGCCTGGACGAAGCCGTCATGGACGATGCGCAGATGCGTGCCGTCGGAAACGGTGCGGGAAAGCGTGAAGGTGACGATGCTGTCCAGCCCATTGGCATTTCTGGTTTCGGACCGCTCGCGCCAGGAATAGCGCAGCAACCGCCCCGGCTCGGCATCGAGCACTTCGCACTCGATCGGCGCGTCCGGTCCGGCAAAGGCAAAGCGGGTGCCGGTTTCCGGCTTGATGTCGTTTGGCATCATCCACGCCGCCAACAGCTCCGGCACGGTCAGCGCCCGCCACACCTTTTCCGGTGCGTCCGGCAGATCGCATTCGAAGGCGAGGCTATCCTTGGCGGTCTGCGCCTGCTTTTCATCGGTCATTGGTCCATGTCCTTCAAAACGGCCTTCAGTCTTTCGATGCGCTCCGGCCAGAATGCGCGGTAGCGTTCGATCCAGCCGAGCAACGGCTCGAGCCCTTGCGGATCGGTGCGGTAGTACGCATTGCGGCCCGACCGCCTTTCGCTGACCAGGCCGGCGCCGCGCAGCACCGCCAGGTGCTGCGACACCGCCGGCTGCGACACGCTCATGCCGCTGCGCAACTCCGACACGCTCATCTCGCCGGCGGCAAGCCGTTCAAAGACGGCACGCCGTGTCGGGTCGGCGAGGGCGCGAAAAATCTCTGCTTCGATCATGGCAAAAGCATAAGTCGATACTTATCGATTTGGCAAGCGCTGTTTTATTCGCTCGCTGCAAGCCAGCGCCTCACCGGCGCGGTTGCCCCCTCGAACGTCGCTTCGAAGATTGGCGACGCCAACACGGCATGGATATGAAGCGTATCGGTGCCGGCATTTCGAAAGCCGTGTTGTCTCTGCGCTGGAATGAGGAGCGACTGTCCGGCAGTCAGCGTCACGTGGTCGTCATCGATCCACATTTCGGCGGTTCCGGCGATGACGCTCAGCACCTCCTCGACCGGGTGCCGATGTGACGGAGCCCCGACGCCCGGCTGAACCCATTGTTCGAACATGCAAAGCTGGCGGGCTCCATTGCTGGCGGAAACCTGCATGCGGGTCTCCACGCCGGCCCGCCATTGCTCGCGCGGCTGGTCCAGATGCGCAATGACCTTCATTCGCCACAGCCTTTCGATCCCGCATGGTCGCAATTTCAGGCGCATACCCTACCTCTTGTTGACGTTCCTTGACAGAAGGGGGCGGCAGGAATAGAACAAAAAAAGAACAAAAACCTTGTGGGAAAAGCCAGCCTTTGCGGGCATGGGCGGCTCGCAGGCTGTAAGGTGAGCGACTTGAAATTTGTTTCGGATGAGCGCGGAGAAGTGTCATGGCGGGTAGCGTCAACAAGGTCATTCTGGTCGGAAACCTCGGCGCGGACCCCGAAATCCGCCGCCTGAATTCCGGTGATCCGGTCGTCAACATCCGCATCGCCACGTCGGAAAGCTGGCGCGACAAGAATTCCGGCGAGCGCAAGGAAAAGACCGAGTGGCACAACGTCGTCATTTTCAATGACCAGATCGCCAAGGTCGCCGAGCAATATCTGAAGAAGGGCATGAAGGTTTACGTCGAAGGCCAGCTGCAGACACGCAAATGGCAGGACCAGACCGGCGCCGACAAATACACGACGGAAGTCGTGCTGCAGAAATTCCGCGGTGAGCTGCAGATGCTCGATTCACGCGGCGAGGGCAGCGGCCAGGTCGGCAACTATGCCGGTGGCAGCAGTGCGAGCCGTGGTTCGGATTTCGGCCAGTCGGGCCCCAATGAAAGCTTCAACCGCGGCGGTGGCGGCGGCGGTTCCAGAGGCGGCGGCGGTGGCGGCGGTTCGTCGCGCGAACTGGACGACGAAATCCCGTTCTGAGCGTTGAGCGATAGCATCTGAGGAGAGGGCGCAATGTCGCTCGGACCGCTTCTGTCGGCGCCCCCTCCCATTCCCTGGCACGCTTTCGCGGCCCTTGCCGCGTTGGTTATCGGCGGCGCCCAATTGGCGCTGCCGAAAGGCACGACGCGCCACCGCGCGATGGGCTATGCCTGGGCGGCGCTGATGCTGGTCATCGCCATCTCCAGTTTCTGGATCCAGCAGATCCGCCTCATCGGCCCGTTCAGCCCGATCCACCTCTTGTCGATCATCGTGTTGATCACCGTGCCGCTGGCGGTCTGGCACGCGCATATACATCGCGTCGCCAAACATCGCAGGGTCATGATTTCGCTCTACGTTTTCGCGTTGATCGGCGCCGGCGTGTTCACTCTGCTGCCAGGGCGCATCATGCATGCGGTCGTGTTCGGCCAGTGACGCATTTCTAGAAGGAAGATTGCTGTGAAAGCACGGATCAAGTGGGTCGAAGAGCGCACTTTCGTCGGCGAGTCCGGCAGCGGCCACAAGCTCGTGCTTGGAACCGCCTCCGGTCCCGAGGGCAAGACGCCAGGCCCAAGCCCGATGGAGCTGGTGCTGATCGGCACTGGCGGCTGCTCGGCCTATGATGTCGTCCACATCCTCGAAAAAGGCCGCGAGGCGATCGAGGATTGCACCGTCGAGCTCGACGCCGACCGCGCCGAAAGCGACCCAAAAGTCTTCACCCGCATCCACATGCATTTCACTGTCACGGGCCGCGCGCTGGCGCACGACAAGGTCCAGCGCGCGATCAACCTGTCGATCGAAAAATACTGCTCGGCCTCCGCCATGCTGGCCAAGACCGCCGTCATCACCCACGATTTTGAGGTCGTCGATACGGCGGTGAAGTAGGCAGTAGGGCCTGCCGTTCACCCCGCCATCAGCGCCTTGATGCCATCCGCCACGAATTGCACCGCGAGCGCCGCCAGGATGACGCCGAGCAGGCGGGTGAGGATCGAGCGGCCTGTCTGGCCGAGGATGCGGTCGATGCGTTCCGACAGCACGAACACCAGATAGGTGATGGCAAGGCAGACGAAAATGATGCCGACCAGCGCCGCCTGAGCGGCAAAACCCTGGAACGAGCCGGACAGAAGCACGGTCGCCGAAATCGCGCCGGGACCGGCGATCAGCGGGATCGCCAGCGGGAAGGCGGCGATGTTGTGGATCATGTCCTTGGTGATGGCGACGTCGCCGATCTTTTCCTTGCGGTCCTGCCTGCGCTCGAACACCATTTCGAAAGCGATGAAGAACAAAAGAAAGCCGCCTGCGACGCGGAAGGCCGGCAGAGTGATGCCGAACACCGACAGGATCGCGGCGCCCGCGACGGCAAACAGCGCCATCACCAGGAAACCGATGATCGAAGCGCGAATCGAAACCTGCTGACGTTCCTCGCGGTTCATGCCGCGTGTCACCGCAAGGAAGAGCGGAGCGAGACCAGGCGGGTCGATGGTCACCAGAATGGTGACGAAGGCGTTGAACAGGCTGTCGAAACTCGGCATCGCTGACCCCTCCCGCCGGGGCCGGGCCCTGCGCCACCATAGTGGTAGAGCAAAGCCTGGTCGGTGGGAACCGTCAGGGATGGTGAAACTGGTGCGTCGGCTAGCCGTCAGCGCTGCAATGAAGACCGCGTCAGATGCGGGATGGTTGCCTGAAGCGCATAGAGGCAGTCGTCGAGGGGCAGCAGCGTGTAGCGACGGAAAGCGACAATGACCGCCTCCTCCTCAATCGAGAGCACCGTCGATCTCGGTTCCCTCGGACCAGTCGGCAGATCGGCGACCGAAGCTCGCCTCTTCCACTTCGCGACCGTCTTCTGGTTGATCCCGTAGCGCTTGGCGAGCCGCCTCAGGCTCTCTT